>JBCDKV010000183.1:0-8297 GCA_038746215.1 Bacteroidota bacterium
CCCAATCCGATTATGTGGATGGTATTTCAGAGAATGCACTCGCGGCTGGCCCAGACTGGTATTTTTTTGTAGGTGTAACCTTAAGTACTTATTTTGGTCAGCAAGAAGATTATGGACTGGATTAGATGAGTATTGGTAGATGATGAGTAAGTGAACTCAAATAATCGACATTTTGATCGGCTTTGCAGCAAATTCGATTGAATTTAGCTAAAAGCACTTAAAAATATTTCCATAGCTACGGCTATGTGACAATTTTAAAGCCCTTTTAGCTCAAAAAATAGCTCGCTAAAATTGTGATGCTTATTTGGATTCACCGGCATAGAGCTTCGTACATACCTAAATTTTATTATACCGATTTTAAGTAAATTTACTAGCCATGCTAAAATCAAGACATGTATTATTAAGCTTATTTTTTTTATTGTCGTACCACCACAGCTTCTCGCAAGATCAATACGATTACACGAGCGGTTCTTTGGACCAATTTCGATCCAAAGGAAGTGCGACGCTGAACAATGAACTAAAATATGCCTTTCGGATTGATGCAGCTCGTTTGAGTATCCGCACCGATCAAGATTTGAGGAGTCAAAGTGTTCGCATTCCAGAAGTGGAAATCGAACGCTACTACCACTTGCTCACTGCCGTATACAAAGCCAACGATCTAGCTCGATCTATTATCGCTTGTGGCGTACATACCGCTGCTCAAACTTCCGTAGACTATGCGGAACTGATTTATGATCGGCGAAGTCCTTGGGCAGCTCCCTTACAATCGGGAATTGCACGAACAGAAAGTGCAGCGATCAATCGGCTGATGGAGGAATACGACCTTATCATTCAGTCGCATCGACAAATTGATCAGCAGCGGGACATATTGATTATTCGCGCTGCCGAACCCATCAATATGGCAGCTTTGACCAATACGCTCTACGAGGTCGAAGGGATTTTAAAGGTAAATCTGAGGGCAAATCCACAGATGACTAGCGACATTCAAGTGAGACCCGTAGATCGCGGCTGGAACATCAGCTTTGTTCGCTATTTTGAGGAAGACGGTGCGCGTCAGCAACATACTTGGGTGTACCACGTCAGTGAAAGTTGGGAGGTGGAGTTTCTAAATGAGTTGGGTGCGCCTTTGCCCGAGGCTTTGGCTTGTCCTTAGCTTGATTAGTTTTTAGTGATGAGTACTTAGCGGTAAGTGATGAGTTGAATCATTTTGAGTAAGTTCGCTAAAATTTTTTTTGACTGTTTTTGAAAGCTTTATAAGCATCTCACGGCTACCATTCCAAGGTTGTAAACGTCTACTGATCGATAAGCTCTAAGGATTGCCGAGCAGCTACTAATAGCAGGCTCGGCAATCCTTAGGGCTTACCGATCCAGTGGGTTCAAATTTTCATCTTAGAAAAGTAGCCGCATCTAACTAGTTTGTTCCGCTTGCTTGGCATTATCTATACAGAATAGCTTTAGTTGGTGCAAAAAAATTGCGCAACAAGTATGCTCAGTAATTCTCTTCGGACGGAAACACAAATGTTCAGTTACTTTTTCTAAAAAATAACTGAACATTTGTGTTTCCGTCCATAAAAACCCTTTAAGCATACTTGTTGCGCGATCTCAAGAGCCTTACTAGGATTTGTTCCAGTATTGCTCAAAACTTGGTACACAACTAAGTAAAAATTAGCAATTAGAGAACTGAAATATCAACTACTTTTGCTATTGAGATAAATAGGACAAACATCTATAGGATTCATTTTGCGCTACTTATACAAAGATGATGAAAATTAATTTACTAGCCTTTGGTATTGCCAAAGATATATTGGCGACCAAACAGACCAGTCTAGAAGTAGCAGAAGGTACGAGTATCGGTGACCTGAAAAATACCTTGATTCGTACTTATCCTGCGTTGCAACAGCTAAAGTCGCTTTCATTTGCCGTCGGAAAAGAATATCAGACGGATGATTTTCTTTTGAAAGCGGAAGACGAAGTGATTATTATTCCTCCTGTGAGTGGTGGGTAGGTAAAAACGAAGCTTCTAAAATTGAACTTTCACAGCAGAAAAATTATTATTCTTAGGAATGAAAAATAGATAAGTGCTAAGAGTTTGACGTAGGTATTTTTTCTGTTATCAAGGCGAAAAACATAGGCATAGCCTTAGCTACTACGAGGCTTTTCAACGCAGATAACAGGAAAAAGAGCAAGTCAAGAATTAGCAGTTATTTAATTTTCATTCCTTATCCACTTGCTTTACAACATTTACGCTTTTTCTGCATGACAAATGAAGATTACAAAGTACTTGCACCAAGTTTGCCCAAGCAGCCTGGCGTCTACCGTTTCTTGGATAAGGATGGAACAATATTGTACGTAGGGAAGGCAAAAAGCTTGAAGAATCGACTGTCCTCCTACTTTGGGAGTCAGAAAGACAAGCGAGGTAAAGTGAGAACGCTGGTCAAAAATGCAGACCACATTGAATATACTATCGTGGAGACGGAGCAAGATGCGCTCTTGCTGGAAAATACGCTCATCAAAGAATACCAGCCGCGCTACAATGTCATGCTTCGGGACGATAAATCCTACAACTACATCACCATTAAAAACGAACGCTTTCCTCGCGTCTATATCACTAGAAAAGTAGTGAAAGATGGCTCTCAATATTTCGGACCGTATACTTCTAAGTCGCGTATTAAAGTGATTTTGGAATTGATCAAAACCCTATTCCCACTGCGTACTTGTAGCCTCAATTTGACGGAAGAAAATATTCAAAAAGGGAAGTTTAAGGTTTGTTTAGAGTATCATATTAAAAATTGTAAAGGACCTTGTGAGGATTTAGAAAGTGAGGAGACTTATAACGAGAAGATCGAACAGGTACGCAATATTTTGAAGGGTAAGCAAAGCTTGGTGAAGCGACATTTCAAGCTGAAAATGCAGGAACATGCAGAAAATTTGGCGTTTGAAAAAGCGCAAGATTTAAAGGAAAAGCTCACTGCTTTTGAAGGCTACCAAAGCAAATCGCAGGTGGTGGATATGTCGGTGGAAGATGTAGATGTCTTTAATTTGGCGGTAGATGAAAAATTTGCTTACGTCAACTACTTGAAAGTGGTAGAAGGTGCAATTATCAATGCCCACACACAAGAAGTGGTGCAAAATTTGGATGATGAAGCAAAAGATTTGCTAGAATATGTCATTCCAAATATGCGTGAAAAATTCAATAGCATCGCCCCTGAAATCATCGTGCCTTTTGAAATAGAATTACCCAATACCGATGCTACGATTACGATTCCACAGCGTGGGGATAAGCGCAAACTACTGGAACTTTCGGAAAAGAATGTCCAATACTTTTTGCAACAAAAACGCCGTCAGGAAATCAATAAAATCAAAAAACAAACCTCTGCCGAACGCATCCTGCGCACCATGAAAGAGGACTTACAAATGGATGTGCTACCGACCCATATTGAGTGTTTCGATAATTCCAATTTACAAGGCAGCCATCCTGTGTCCAGTTGTGTGGTCTTTAAAAATGCGAAGCCTTCTAATAAAGATTATCGCCACTACAACATCAAAACGGTAGAAGGTCCGAACGACTTTGCTTCGATGGAAGAGGTGGTCTATCGCCGCTACAAACGCCAACTGTCAGAAGGTCGGGATTTGCCACAATTGATTATCATTGATGGTGGGAAGGGGCAATTAAGTGCTTCCATGAAAAGTATAAAAGCACTGGGCTTAGAGGATAAGATTACGGTCATTGGTATTGCCAAGCGACTCGAAGAAATCTTTTTTCCCGACGACCCAATTCCGCTTTATATCAATAAGAAATCAGAATCACTAAAAGTTATTCAGCACGCCCGAAACGAAGCTCACCGTTTTGCAATTACATTCCACCGTAATCAACGTTCGCGCAATTTCCTAGGAACAACACTTACCAATATACCAGGTGTGGGAGAGAAAACCGCCCAAAAACTCTTACAATCTTTTGGCTCGGTGAAAAAAGTGAAAGAAGCTGACTTGGAAAGCGTCGCCGCCGTTGCTGGCAAATCCGCTGCTATGAAGGTGAAGAAATGGTTTGAGGAAGAGGCTGGGTGAGGATAAGGGCGGTTGGCTATTTGCGGTTGGCAGGTACTGGTTGATGCTCAAATCTAGTAATGATTGGATGCTTGTCGTCGTTTTGCTCCTTCTTTCTGCTAAATAAATTTGAAAATAATCCCATTACGCTTATTTGTAGAAAAAGCTAAAAACCAGTTATGTCATTATCAATTTTGATACAAGGATGTGCGAAGTCTCATTTTTTCTTAACATTTTACTTGGGAACAGTCTGAGTCAATGCAAGAAAATCGCGCAACAAGTATGCTCGGTAATTCTCTTCGGACGGAAACACAAATTTTTCCTGAAAAATTTGTGTTTCCGTCCATAAAAACCCTTTAGGCATACTTGTTGCGCGATCTCAGGAGCTTTACTAAAACTTTGTTTCAGGGTGTTGCGTAAAACTTTATACAACCCTAATTTTAATGTCATACGATCTACATCACGGTCGAATTTCCTCCTTTCGCCAAATATCCAAACTCGGACAGACTTTGAAAAGTGGATCAATTCTGACGTAAGTAGCATCTACTTTTTCCTCTAGCCATTCGCTGATGTATTCGTTTTTCTTAGAATCTATGGCGGCTTGTCGAATCTTGGAATAATCTTGTTTAAGACTAGCAACGTGTGGGGCGGTTCGCGATTGTAGTTGCACGATACGATAAGAAGTCTCGCCCGCTGGCGATAAAAATTCAAAAGGTGCGGAATACTCATCAATATCCATCGTGTCGATGGTGAAATAGACATCCGGGTCTAAGTCGCCAACCTCGAAAAAGGTATTACCCGAGATGGGGTTCACCATTCTACCATCGTTATTGTAGCTCTGTGTATCTTCATCCGAATAGCGTTTGACCGCAAGCGAAAAACTGATGCTATCGGTTTGCAAAAGCTGACGAACGGTATCTAGTTTGAGTCGCGTCAGTTCTAAATCGGCGTCCGTAATGAGTGGACGGACGAGAATGTGTCGGGTATTAATGGTATTTCCCCTTCGTCCTAACAATTGAATGAGGTGGAAGCCAAATTGAGATTCTACAATCTCCGAAAGTTCATCAATTTCCAAACTATAAGCAGCCGCCTCAAATTCTGGCACGAACTTTCCACGCCCTGTCCAGCCTAAATCACCACCCTGTCGACCCGAACCTGGATCATCAGAATATTTCTGTGCCATTGCTGCAAAATCTGCACCGCCCATAATCTGCTCCTTGATATTTTCTAATTTTTCGATAGCAATGTTGCGCTGCTCGTCATTCACTTTTGGCACCATGACGATCTCTCCAACTTCTACTTCAGAGTTGAAATAAGGCAGACTATCTTTCGGAATTCTATCAAAAAAGGCAGTTACGTCAGAAGGCGTTACGGATACGCCCTGAATAATGGTCGAACGCATACGATCGGTCACAATCTGGTTCTTTAGGTCCTGACGAAACTCGTCTTTCACGTCGTTGATACTCTGACCGTAATACTCTTCAAATTGCTGGATATTACCCCCCATCATCCCCAGTATCCGATCAATACGCGCATTCAACTGCACCTCTACCTCTGCGTCCGCCACTTCGACACTATCCAACTTGGCTTGATTGAGCAGCAGCCGCTGAGAAAGTAGCTGATTCATAATTTGACAACGTGCTTCGGGCGGTAATCCACCACTTTGAGAAGCAGATAGCGCATACTGTTCTTCCACATCCGATAGCTGAATGTACTCGCTGCCAACTACACCTATTACTTTATCAATCACTTTTCGTTGTGCTTGTAGATTGCTCAGGCACATGATAGCAATTAAAATCCCTATGAATCGTATCATAATTTTTTGTCTTTGAAAATAAAGGGTATTGTGAATTAGAGATACACGAAGTCTTTTTTTATCTGAAAATAGCTTGAGTCAATGTAGGAAAATTGTGCATACTTATTGCGCGATTCCAAGAGCTTTATCAGGTTCTATTTTAAACGTTACTCAAAGCCTCGTACACACCTAGTATTGAATAACGGATTAGGCGTACGCAGAGTTTTTAGTCATAAAGAGTAGTTGATGCTTTTAAATCAACTTATCGACATTTTCACACCAAAACGCATTCTACCTCAGCATTCCTTATTCCTCGGTTCGATATTCGATATTCCTCAGTTGTATACCTTTACATTGCCCTTCACGATTTCTTCTTGATAGGCTTCATCTCGTTTTTGCTGCAATAGTTCCTGCTTGCGTTGTTGTAAAATGAAGCGTTTGGCTTGATCTGCGATATAGGAAAAAGGGGCAATTTCGGTTTTATTTATCACGTCGAGGCTTTTGTACAAGTATTCAAAGTCGTCGTCTCTTTGGGTAAAATCGCGTTTGCTTCTGATGTTATCCTCGGTTAAACTGCCCGCTGGCAGTAAGCTATTCAAATACTCCAAACTATACCAAGTACTATCTTCCAACAAACTAGCAGTGGCGTAGGTGCTAACAAAGTCGTTCAACTGCCGAAAACTGCTGGTATCTTGCTCGAAATTATCCCACCACTGATTGAAATTTGGGGGTTTATCAATGGATCGCGCTAATTTGACGACATAAGCCCTAGCAATGGGCGTTTCTAGTTCGTATTGGGCTTTGTTTCTTTCGTAGAAGGCGCGCAGTTCTTCCTCTTGTACGGTGGTATCCAGTTGATTAGCGATGATATTTTCCTCGTAATAGTGCCGAATCAAAGAAGAGCGATAGTCTTCGATCAGTGCTTCAATATCCAAATCTTTTGGCTTGGCTAGCTCTGCCTGATGCAGCATAACCGCTTGCTTCGTCCATCGTTTCACGTAGGTTTCGACGAGCAAAATACTGTCTTCCTTCGACGAATTGTCTGGAATAAAGCCCTGTACTTCCGAAAGGTATAATTTTCGGTCGAAGACTTCTGCTAGCAGTGTTGCTTCCTTGCTCGGCTCGAAGACTTGACAAGCCTGTAGTACGAAGACTAGCAACGACAAAAAGACGATTTGCTGATATAGGGAGTTTATAAAAAATAATCTACCCATTTTGCTTGCTCTTTTTCCTTTATTCTGCGTTGAAAAGCCTCGCCCTAGCACTGCTATGTCTACGTTTTTCGCCTTGACTAAAGAAAAAATAGCCTCGCAAAATTTGGGTAGCTTATTTTCTACAAATTCCCTTATTGTTATATTTTTTATTTCGATCAAATTATTTGATTTAGCGGTAGGGAACGCACTTTATTTAAACCACTAAGGCACTAAGGGATAAATTTACATTTTAGAGAAGCTGTGTATAATCCTAGAATTAAAATTTCTTTCCCTAGCGTTGCTTACTGGGCATACTTGCTGCGCGATTTTCTTACATCAGCGTTGATGCGTTGTGATTATCTTCGCCCAAAAATTCAAAATGTCCAGTAGCATAACAACCTACTTCTTCTGCACCATCTTATTAAAGACACGCTTATTGACCTTCAAATCATATTCCTTGCGTAAGGACTTCACCCATTCTTTCTCCAAATAATCCTGATAATCCGCAACGACATAGCCTCTGGCTTCTTGCAGGGTTTTGTTGGTAGGTGGAATGATTTTTTCGATTTTCATAAAAGTCAAAGAGCGGGTTTGTTTGTCCGCTACATTATCCGACAAAGCACCTGTTTCCCAAGTCATTGCATCCACTTTTTTGTCTCTGCCTTTTTCTACCGTTTTTTCATCTGCTCGTAGCATTTGGCTACTGCCTGTATTGAATTTTTTCAGACTTTCTTCTACACTATGCGTTTTTACGAATGCACGAATTTTATCAATATTAGGCACACCACCGCTCGCAATGCTATAGGTCGTCACCACCGCACGATCTTCCCATTTGTACTTTCCTTCTACCGTATCAAAGAACTTTTTCAGTCCTGTGGTATCTTGCGAAGCTTTGTCCCAAACCAACATTTTGGTCGCTTCAAACAGTAAAATACCTTCCTCGTATTCTCTCATCAGCGATTTGAAATCGGGGTATTTTTCTTCCAATTGCTGCTCTTCGTATTTCAAAACCTGCGCATTGATGAAATCTTGGTACAACTCATCCGCTACTTCCTGTGGTGTTTTACCTGATCTGCCTTCGCTAATGCGTTTTCTAGCTGCTTTTTGAGCAAAATCCATGAAATCGCCCAAAGTCGCTCTATAGTCCGATCCCAAATTGAATAGGATGGACTTGGGTTTCTTTTCACTAACTCGCCATTTGAAGGTTAAAAAGTCACTGTTTAGAGTATCTTTGAAACTATTCAGCACAGATGCGGTTTGGGTGA
>JBCDKV010000184.1:0-8260 GCA_038746215.1 Bacteroidota bacterium
ATTTCAACTTATTTTTCTCTAAAAAATAAGTTGAAATTTGTGTTTCCGTCCGAAGAGAATTACTAAGCATACTTGTTGCTCAATTTACGGATATTGACCTGAACTACATCTGAGTCAAATGTCAAGAAAAATGAGGGCTGTACAGTCGTTATTCGCATTAATAATAGAACAATAAAATGCAACTATGTAGCACCTCAAAATGTCGCAGAAAGTTTTTTCAAAGGTGAAAAAATCCCTTGGAGCATCCGAAAATCCTCCTCTGTAGATTCTCGGATGCAACTGCATAAAATACAAACGAAAATTCGCCCTTTAATCAACAAAACGGCATTTTGAGATGCACCATGCCACTACAATCTATCGTCGCTTCCGTTTATTATTTTTATAGTCCATGAAGATATATTCGCCCAAACCTTGCAAGCTACTGTAGAAGGCTTTGCCATTGTTTGCTTGCGTAAATTGTTCGACAAAACGCACCAAATAAGGATCGCGAGCAATCATAAAAGTGGTGATCGGAATATTTAATTTGCGGCAGCGCGTAGCTAGATTTAGCGTTCGATTCACGATTTTCCGATCTAGTCCAAAGCTATTTTTATAGTACTTTTTACCTTTTTTGATACAGGTCGGCTTCCCATCCGTGATCATAAAAATTTGCTTGTTGGGATTTCTTCGCCGGCGCAATAAATCCATCGCCAATTCTAAACCAGCGACCGTATTGGTGTGGTAGGGACCAACTTGTAAATAGGGTAAATCTTTGATCTCGATTTGCCAAGAATCATTGCCGAACACGATAATATCCAAAGTATCTTTTGGGTAACGGGTCGTAATCAACTCTGACAAAGCCATCGCTACCTTTTTGGCAGGTGTGATGCGATCCTCGCCGTACAAAATCATAGAGTGCGAAATATCAATCATCAAAACCGTACTCATTTGGCTTTGATAGAAGGTTTCGTGTACCTCTAAGTCGTTGTGTGTCAGCTGAAAATCGTCGATACCATGATTAATTTGTGCATTGCGCAGGGTTTCGGAAACTGCTAATTTATCCAAGCTATCCCCAAACTCGTAAGGACGCAATTCTGCTGCTCGTTCATCGCCTCGACCACCGTATTTGGTACTGTGGTTGCCACGCTTAGACTTTTTCAATTGTCCGAAAATATCTTCTAATGCTTTTTGTCGCATCCCAATCTCCGTCTTGGCAGTCGGTATAAAATTCGGGTTGCGCTCGTCTTGCTGCTGAATATAGCCCTTGTCAATTAAATCTTGGATGAAGTCCGCCATGCCGTATTGTTCATTGGTCAGACCGTATTGCTTATCCAATTCTGTTAACCAAGACAAAGCTTCACTGACATCACCCGAAGTATAAATCAGTAATTCTTGAAACAGCTTGAGCAGCTTATCAAAAATAGAGCCTTCTTGTCCTGGAACATATTCTCCAAATCGCCATCCTAGCATGTGTGTATCATTTTTTAGTCAAGGAACACGAAAAAATAATCTAAATGTCACCTTTCAGAACAGATGATGCAAAAGCTTCAACAATTGAGACATCTGTACAGCCCCTGCATCTTATTTAATTCACGTACCTATTCTGTTTTTCTTTCGTTTTAAACAACAAATCACCTGTCAAG
The DNA here is from genome assembly GCA_038746215.1 of Bacteroidota bacterium. GTDB lineage: Bacteria > Bacteroidota > Bacteroidia > Chitinophagales > Saprospiraceae > JAAUTG01. Next base: position 1,623 of record JBCDKV010000184.1, read on the forward strand.
TTGTGCTAAAGTTCAAAGAATCACTCCTCTCCTCTAGCAGCCTGTCCAGCAACCGCACTTTCGGTAGCCATCAGTCCAGTTATTTCAAACATTTCTTTTATATCTGCACGAAAAGCAGCCAAGTCAAAATCTTCAAATTTAAACTTTTGAAAATCAGCAGTGCGCTCCCAGTACATTTTTGCCATGGTAGCTAGTATTTCTTGCTCTTCTAGCTGTAGGATTTTTTCTGGATTGAGGTTGAATTGTCCATAAAGTTCCTTCTCTTTTTTATTGTATTTCAAGTTCTCTTTGTGAAAATCACGCCCCGGCTGATCGACGATATAAAGAAAGGCTAGCCCTTCTACGCTGCTGCCGTAGTTGGAGATAGATAGCATCTCATTGAGTATTAATTTGATCTGTGTAAAATGTGGCATTACGAGGCTTTGATATTGATGCCATAATATGCCCGTAATGGGAAATTGGTTTGGATATCTCATATTTAATCACATTTAAAAGTCTCTTTGATTGCCTGGTGGTCTCAATAGTGGTGTTGTTCTTTTCAGATTTTCTGGTAAAACGGAATACTGGTATATTTTTCTTTTTTCTTCTACCAAACATTCGTGAATATTTCCTCTGAATTGAACTAAATAAACTAAATTTTCAGCAGGTAATCCTCTGGCGTATCGTCCTTCTTGTTTTTTTGTTGTCACTCCATATTTCCAGACTTCACCCTTGAATAGAAATATACGTTTTCTAGCTTTATCGCTTAGGCAGGGATAAAAGGCATCTCTTCCTGCCCTTAGCACATACTGCTCCGCATTTTCGTATTCCTCTAGTTCTCGCTCCATTTTGGCTTGCCGTTCTTCGGAAATACGGATATTACCATCCTGATCTTCTTCCAGAAAATCAACGCCTTTGTAGAGCATAAGTAACGATCAAATAATAACTTCCCGATTTATGACGGCATCTTTTGTCCTGCTACTGCGTTGAAAAGCCTCGCCAGCCAAAAGGATTCCTGCGTTAAACTCAGAAAAGGGAACCCTTGCATCCCTTTTGCTGAGTAGTATCAGAACAAAATCTGCTCGGTCAAAATGTGGAACTTATTTTTTGTCCGTTACTAAAGATGCTGCCAATAACGCAAAAAGTCAACACCATTTTCCATCCGTTTGGAATCTTTGGTGATTTGGGCTTTGGTGGTGGAGTGGGCAAAGATTTTCTTTTTTTGGCATAGTGTTCTTGTGTCAGTATAACATCAAAAAGTGAATGTTTTGCAATATTAAACTTTTTTTGATAATTATACAAGCATTATAACATCTGTCAAATCGTAAATGCTTATCTGAGGTTGTACGAAGTCTTTTTTTTATTAATATTTAGGGGTGTACGAAGTTTTTGGTGATACATGAGAAAAATTTTAGTAAAGTGTTTGAGATCGCGCAACAGGTATGCTCAAACTTGAAATATGTAGCTAGCAAATAGCAGTGATGGGTAGGCACAGAAATATTCGCTGCTATGAGCGGCTATTTCAAGCAATTCGGCGGTAAGCATAAGGAAGTACTACGATTGTAAGAAGAACTAGGATTGTTTGGATGGGAAAAGCCAAAACTAATTACAAGCTTCCCAAAAATCGGGGGGTGCTGTACTCTGACAGAAACAGCCATCACAGATTTGACCTTGGAGCGACAGGCCCAAATCACTTGGACAAATCCTAATCCGTAAGCGACTTTGCTCAGTGGCATAGAAAAAGCCCTGTACATCATCTACGACGCCCGTAGCATTGCTGATATTGGTACGAACCAAACCCGCAGCGGACTCGAACACATTACCGTTTCGATTGGCGGAGAGATCGACTTCTCTCCAATATTGGTAAACTTCTTCTGATACAGTTTCTTGCAGAATCGTGAAGTAGTAAGTATCTGTGAACAGAAAACTATTATTGATCAGTTCGCTAAAAAATGGGAAGTCAATGAGCGTATCGCGAGTGGTGCGATTCCCATTGAATATACCAATATAGTTGACATTAGCCGCCTGAGTCGCATAGCATTCTGCCCCAGTAGCTATGAAAAAACGATTGGTTTTCAGTGTCTTCCAATGCAAGTAAGCTTTTTCGCTGCTTGAATTTTGTGCCAAAGGAGTCGTGAGCTGATATTGGATGAAGTCTCTAGGCTCTAAATTACCAGTGCTAAGATTCGGTAGGTCTCGTTGCACAACTTCAAAGTCTAGCGATTGGATGGGAATGCTTGGCAAAACTTGAACCAAGGAAGATTCGTAGATACTGCCATCTATGAGTCGTACGACTAGCCTATACTTTTGGTCGTAAGTAATTTCAAATGTAGGATCGATGACTTGCTCATATTGTCCTATCGCCAACTGATTTTCGATATCATATCTTTGCCCATCTTCGTTTTCTAAATAAATTTCACTCACGGGCGTGACAGCTCTACTTTCTGCGCTAAAAGCAAAGATTGGTTGCACCAAAACGGAAACGACAGAAGGATTTCCTTTCACAATTTTTCCATTAATGGATACTGCTTCGAGGCGATTTTTTTCAGGAACAAGGTCAACTTGATCGATGCAGCAAAAGCAGATCAGCCAAAGGGTAAATAGTAGGAAGTTTTGTGATGGACTCGTCAGCATATGTATTTATAATTGGATGAATAAAGTTTATAGTTCATGTATGTATAAAGATAACGATAAAAATAGGGAAAGTCAAATACGTATTATCGAAAACTTTGTGTATGCCTGTTTATTTTTTTGCAGTTTTTTAGATGTTGGTAAAATCAATGATTAGTTACTGCGCATTTTTGTAATCCAGTTCGACAACAAGTATGCTCAAAGGTGTTTCCGTCCGAAGAGAATTACGGAGCATACTTGTTGCTCAATTTGCAGATATTGACCTGAACTATATCTGAGTCAAATGTCAAGAAAAATGAGATCTGTACAGTCGTTATTCGCACTAATTACAATCTGATACCTTACCTTTGGCGATATATGAAAGAAAACAAGAAACAAGCTGAGGATAATTCAACGCAATCAGGTATGCGATTGAATAAATTTATTGCACATTGCGGTATTTGCTCTAGGCGAGAAGCGGCTGATCTGGTAAAAGCGGGCAAAATAAAAGTGAATGGGGCGGTGCTACTAGAACCTTGGTATCTGGTGCAAGCAGAAGATCGGGTCGAATATCAGGGCAAAACACTAAAAAAGGAGGCGCAGAAAATCTACTTGTTAATGAATAAGCCGAAGAATACCATCACCAGTTTAAAGGACGAAAAAGGGCGAAAAACAGTTTATGATATTGTCAAAAATCACGTGGCAGAGCGGGTCTATCCAGTGGGACGTTTGGATAGAAATACGCTGGGCTTACTGGTATTGACCAACGATGGCGATTTAACCCAAAAACTGGCGCATCCCAGCTATGAAATTCAAAAATATTACGAAGTGACCCTAGATCGGGCGGTGCTTTCGGAGCATTTAGAACAAATCAAAGCAGGAGTAGTATTAGAAGACGGCCTCGCTCCAGTAGACGGGGCACACTACATCAACGACAACAACAAAAACGTCGGTATCAAAATTCACATCGGTCGCAATCGAATTGTACGGCGGCTATTTGAGCATTTTGGTTATGTAGTGAAGCGGCTGGATCGGACTTACTACGCAGGACTCACCAAGAAAGACTTACCCAGAGGACAATTCCGACACCTAAGCAAGCAAGAAGTAATTCGTTTAAAGCATTTTATTTGAAATGTACAGATTGCGTTTTATTAGTCATTCAGATTTAGGGGTATGCGAAGTTTTAAGCAACACTTGAAAAGAGTCTGAGAAAGCTCTTGAGATCGCGCAACAAGTATGCCCAAAGGTTTTTATGGACGGAAACACAAGTTCTCAGTATTTTTTCTCAGGAAAAATAACTGAGAACTTGTGTTTCCGTCCGAAGAGACTCACTAAGCATACTTGTTGCTCAATTATTTTGCATTGACTCAGGCTGTTTTCAAGTTTCCAAACAAGATATTAAGAAAAATGAGACTTCGTACGTTACTAATTCAGATTCATAAAATGTTGGTCATCAGACAAAAAAAACTCCAATAAGCTGTTAATTTGTGCTACTTATTTTAGTGTCTAAAGCACAATAGAATCTGATGAAGAAAAAAACAAGCTACTTACTTTTTACTTCTACCCCACAAGCTGCTAAGGGTTGGCGAACAAAAAGGATGGGGCAAATGATATGCGCGAAATTAGTGCTATTGCTTGTCGTAGTTTTGCTTTTCCAAAGGTGCGAATACCAAGCCTTACACCAATTAATAGATGTTTCCTTTGAGATAATTATTGAAGAACACAGTGTCACCTTCCTTCCAAACGAAGGCTTACAAGGCGACTTTTATTGGGAATTTGGTGATGGACAGACGAGTCAGCAAAAAGAACCAACCCATACCTACCAACTGTCTGGTGAGTATCAGGTGAAACTCAGATTAGTGACAGCAGAAGGTGCAGGCGTCTTCACGAAAACCATCAGGCTTGGAGGCGTCCGAGATATAGATGGCAATGTCTATCGAACCGTACAAGTAGATAGCCTGATTTGGATGGCTGAAAACCTGAGAACAACAAGGTGTAATGATGCTAGTGCAATCAAACAACTACCCCTTGGTGAGTCAGATTTAGGCTCGGTAGGGATGTACTGGCATGAAAACGACCCACGCAGTGAGCGGAGCATTGCTTATGGACCTGTCTACAACTGGACGGCTGTTTCGGCTTGTAATGTATGTCCAGCGGGCTGGTGGGCAGCAACTGATTCGGAATGGGATCGTTTGATTCGTAGGTGGCATCATCAGTTTGAGAGCGGGGCAGACGGGCTGACTTATGCTGCTTATCAGCTTCGAGAGCAGGGCAATGAATACTGGGGCGGGAATAGCGATGCCACTAATTCTACTGGTTTTTCTGCTCGCCCAGGTGGTTGGTTGTTTTATCAGGACGCAGGATTCATGTGGTTGGAAAAAAGAACTGCTTGGTGGAATATAGGCGATCAGAAAGATCCACTTTTCACCAAAATTGCGGATGGCCCAAACGGAACTTGGATCGGCAATGCTTCCCCTTATGAGAATTTCTATGTTAGATGTGTGAAGCGAGCTAATTAGGTTCTTTTCGAGAATTTTTATCAACTATCCAGCAAGCCGCTCTGCAGGAAAATGCTTGCGAAGTAAAATTTTTTCTCTGGAAGTAAAAGTTATTTCTTGTGCGTTACGAACTGAACAACAGATGAAATCTATCATGTTAAACATCCACTTACTCCTACTTTTTCAAGTGCTTTGTATATGTATTGCTATGGGACAAAACGCTAACGACATTTTTCAAATAAAAGGAGTCAAAATAGGACAGGCAGAAGATGAAAAAGGTATCACTGGCTGTACGGCTTTTATCTTCGAAGCAGGCGCAACGGTAGGGGTTGATGTGCGTGGTTCTGCGCCAGGTACACGTGAGTTGGCTTTGTTAGAACCTGGTAATTTAGTGGAAAAAGTACACGCTGTTGTACTGACAGGTGGCTCGGCTTTCGGTCTTGCGGCAATGAATGGTGTGAGCAGCGCATTGGAACAAAAAGACATTGGATACGACGCGGGAGTGGCGACCGTACCGATTGTTTGTGGAGCGGTCTTATTCGATCTAGCTATTGGTGATCCCAGCATCCGCCCTGATTTTCAAATGGGCTACGAAGCAGCATCCAACGCTCAGAATATTTACTTCAAAGAAGGCAATCACGGTGCAGGAGCAGGTGCTACCATCGGAAAAGCAAGAGGTATGGACTATGCGATCAAAAGTGGCATCGGCGCAGCGACTCTGCGTTTTGATAATGGTTTAGTTGTCAGTGCTGTGGTCGCAGTGAACGCACTGGGCGATGTATACGAGCAAGACACCATCATTGCAGGCATGCTTAACGACACAAAAGACGGCTGGCAAAGCACGGAAGACTACATTTTGAAGGCTCACCAGACCAGTATTTTTGAAAATCGAAATACGACTATCGGACTTGTACTCACCAATGCGAATCTGACTAAAGCACGCGCCAAAAAGCTCGCTGAGAAAACCCACGATGCTTACGCACGTCGCATTCGACCAACGCATACACTCTACGATGGAGACGCCATTTTTGCGGCTGCTACGGGCGAAATCGAATTTGACGATCAACTTTTTTTGAGTACAGCCGCCGTGCGTGTAATGGAATTGGCTATTCTAAGAGCTGTACGATCTGCAAAGCCCGTAGCAAATTATAAGACGGCTGAAATGGTGAATGGTAGACCTTAGTAGTTGAACCAATTGATGAAGTCAGATGCTTCGATAGGCATGTTCCCGAGTAGTCTGTTAAGCTAATATTGTCGGATAATTCGGCGACTTTTGAATTTATGGTCAAACAGTTATGCCTCCCAAGACCCCAACTGTTTGAAGAAAAAAGCCTCACCGTAGCTATGCCATGGCTATGCTTACGTTTTTTACTTTGCCTAAATCTCCCTCAAATTACATCCGATACTATTTAGAGCATGTTTGGAGGGCTACCCGTCTAACCTTGTTCATTCCTTATAACTAATTGAAAACGTGCGACTTACTTTTTCTAGTCCTAGGACTAGGAAAGTCGGTCACATTTTCCAAAATGAAATCAAATATTGAAGGAAAAT
>JBCDKV010000185.1:0-8259 GCA_038746215.1 Bacteroidota bacterium
TCAAGCATTTAAAGACGCTAATGGAACGGCTGCCCCAAACTCGATTTAGCAACGTGTATGGGCCAGCGGAAGTCAATCAATGTACTTATTACCACTTCAGCGAGATACCAGAAGAGGACGAACCGATTCCACTGGGTGAGGTCTGGAACAATAGCGAAGGACTGATTTTGGATGAAGACGACAAAATGGTGGCAGCAGGTGAGACGGGGGAACTAGTCATTCGTTCTGCTACTAGGATGAAGGGCTACTGGCAAAATCCAGCACTGACGGAGCGTTCTTTTTACCTGCAAAAAACCGAATACGGCACGAGCAACGTATTTTACAGGACAGGCGATTTGGTACGCTTAGATGAGCAGGGACGATTGCAGTTTTTGGGGCGCAAAGATCGCCAAATTAAATCGCGTGGCTATCGCGTCGAATTGGATGATGTAGAACATGTGCTGCTAGAACACGAAAACATCAATGAAGCCGCTGTTTTTAGCATTAAAGATGAGGACGACACCAATATTATTTGTGCTGCCCTAACCCTAAAACCAGAGCAACACTTGGTAGAAAAAGCCATTGTAGACTACTGCAAGAATAAATTAAACTGGTATGCCATTCCGCAGCAGGTTCGCATAATGGGTGATTTGCCAAGAACGCCTTCGGGCAAAATTGATCGGAAAATATTGCAGCAGCAATTTGAGGAAGCATAATCTAGATTTGCTAAATTTTAGAAATTTAGTAAATCTCATGCTCCCACAAGAAGTTTTGAGCAAAGCTTGAAATGAATTTGAAAAAAGTGCCATCCAAATTGCTGATTTTTATGAAATAAAAGTTAAGGCTGTACGAAGTCTCATTTTTCTTAATATTTTACTTGGAAACAGCCTGAGTTAATGCAGGATAATTGAGCAACAAGTATGCTCAGTAGATCTCTTCGGACAGAAACACAAATTTTCAGTTGCTTTTCTCAAAAAAGCAACTGAAAATTTGTGTTTCCGTCCATAAAAACCTTTTTGGCATACTTGTTGCGCGATCTCAAGAGCTTTACTAAGATTTATTCAAAAGATTGCTTAGAACTTCGTACACCACTGAATAAAAATTAGCAATTGGAGAAGTAAAGTGGAACTACTTTTACAATTCACATAAATAGTCAAAGAAATATTTAAGTTTTGTGTTTCCGCCCAAAGAGATTTACTGAGCATACTTGTTACGCGATTTTCTTGCACTATATTCAATTATGGTGTTAAGAAAAAGAGGACTTTGTACAGCCTTAATAATCTATCATCAACAACTATCATTTTGAAAGAGAAAATCATACAATACATACAAGAAGAAATTTTGCAAGAAGGAGACGATCCCATCACTGCCGATGAAGACTTATTGACAAGTGGACTGCTAGACTCCATGGCTGCCATGCGGCTAATTGGATTTTTAGAGGAAGAATTTGGGGTAAGCGTACCACCAGAAGATATGGTGATTGAACACTTTATCACGGTCAATGCCATGGAAGATTACCTAGGAACACGAACAACAGAGTAGTATGCAACAAACACTGGATTTGACACGAAGCCAATTGCTATTGTGGACAGGGCAGCAACTACAACCCGAAGCTCCGCTATACAATATGGCATTTGTCTTCGACTTTTCAGCCGCTATCGACGCCGAGGCGTTTAGATGGGCATTCCAGCTATTGATTGAAAAAAGTGATGCGCTGAGGACGATTTTTGTTGTAGAAGATGGTATTCCAAAGCAGCAAATACTGGCAGATATTGATCATCACTTGAAAGTTCTGGATTGGAGTGATCGCCCCGATTTGGTTGCAAATGCGAAGGAATGGGGAGCAGCCCGAAGCCGTAATTTATTCGACCTATCACATGTTCTATTTGAGGCTATTCTGATTAAAGCCGCAGAAAATCGCTACTTTTTCTACCTCAATCAGCATCACCTCATCACGGATGCTTGGGCAGTCACCGTTTTGATGAAAGCTTTGGGTGGATTCTACGAGAAGGCATTAAAAAATGAATTAGGAACAGCCGAAAACCTACCTCAATTCGAGGATTATGTCGCTTATGAGCGTGCCAATCCAGATCGCTCGCGCAACGAAAAGGCAAAGCAATATTGGGCAGCCAAAGCCAAACAACTACCCGCTTTACCTGCTTTGTATTCCGCTAAAAATCCCAAAGAAGTATCGAGAGCAAAACGGGTGGCAGTCCCCCTAGGCAAAGCACGGACAACTGCTTTGAAGGTGCTTGCTGTGGAAAAAGATCTGCGTTCTTGGACAATTCACGCTAGCTTGTTCAGTATTTTTGTGACCGCTCTTTCGACCTATTTACACCGAGTGAGTGGGCAGAAAAAAATTGCGATTGGGACACCTGCCCACAATCGCGTAACGCCAGCATTCAAAAATACCGTTGGTGTATTCATCGAGCTATTTCCGTTGCTGACCGAGATAGAAACGGGCGATACCTTTGTGGATGTTTTTAAAAAAGTGCAACGCGAAAGCAATCAGTTTTTGCGCTATGCCCACCCAGGTTTGAGCAGTGCCGATTTGAACAGAGGATTTGGAGCAGTGCTAAACTATATCCACGCCAGCATGTCAGATTTCGCGGAAATCCCTATGGAATCTGAATGGGTACATCAAGGACATTGCGACCCCAATCACCACCTACGAATGCAGGTCTATGATTTCGATGATACGGGCGAAATTAAAATCTATTTTGACCTCAACGAAGCTATTTTTGATGAATATACGCGCAAAAATGCACCGCAGCATTTTCTAAGTATTTTGGATGCTTTCATTAATAATCGAACACAAGCCATTGATAGCCAGACGCTTTTGAGTCCTAGTGAGTATAAAGACTTATTGGTAGATTTCAATGCTGTTCCTGCTGTCCAAAATACTAGAACGGTACTCGAATCTTTTCAAGCGCAAGCCGAAAAACATCCAAATGCAATTGCAGTTCAGGTAAATTCGCAAAACATCAGTTACCGAGCACTTGACCAAAGCGCTAATCAATTAGCACATTATTTACAAGCGCAAGGCGTCAAAAAAGGAGACCGAATCGCGCTGTATTTGAAGCGTTCTCCCGAATTGATTATAGGAATTTTGGCGAGTCTAAAAATCGGTGCGAGCTATATTCCAGTTGCTACCGATACACCACCAGATCGCGTTTTGAAGGTAATTGATTTGGCAGAAGCTACTTTGACTTTGACCCACCAACACCTAGCAATGAAGCTACCCAAAAATCATTTTCCTATCCATGCTTTTGAGCAAATACAGCCCAAAATCAATCAAGAACCTGTCACAAATATTGACACCAAAATCATTCCCGAAGATATTGCTTACATCATGTTCACTTCGGGCTCTACGGGCGAACCCAAAGGCGTAATGATTTCGCAGCAAGCACTTGCCAATTACATCAATAGTGCAAAGCAAAAATACGTAGGCGAAGCAAAATGGACATTTCCTTTGTTCAGTCGCATTGGTTTCGATTTGACGGTGACATCCTTGTTTTTGCCGTTGGTTAGCGGTGGAACAATGCGCATTTACGAAGAACCCAATGCTGGGCCAGACCTAGCGATACTAGAAGTCATCGAAGACAATGCAGTAGATTTCATTAAATTGACGCCTTCCCATCTATCGTTGCTGAACGACAAAGACCTCAAAGATTCCAAGATCAAATGTATGATCGTTGGTGGCGAAGATTTTAAGATGAATCTCGCACTACAAATCAAATCCATCTTCCCCGCAGCCCTCAAAATTTACAATGAATACGGGCCAACCGAAGCAACGGTGGGTTGCATTGTACACCAATTGAAAGTCGCAAAAGATCGCGCAAAAACTTCCGTACCGATTGGTGTGCCACTAAATGGTATGCAAGCCTACATCCTAGATCAGCAACTAAATCCCGTACCGAGAGGCGTGGTGGGTGAACTCTACGTTTCGGGTGTTGGTTTAGCAACCGCTTATTGGAAAAAAGCAGCTTTGACCGCTGAAAAATTTATACCGCATCCTTTCCTCCACGATGCTAAAATGTACCAAACAGGTGATCTTGCTAAAATGAATGCGGCTGGACAACTGGAGTATTTAGGCAGAAGGGACGAGCAAGTCAAAATTGGGGGCATACGTGTAGAGTTGGGAGAAATAGAAGCGGCATTATCGAGCTATCCGAACCTACAAAATGTTGTGGTTGACCTATGGGATAAAACACCGCCGCCTGCTTCCGATGATGTACACTATTGTACTTCCTGTGGTTTGCCTTCTAATTATCCGAACGTAAAGTTTGATGAGCAGGGTGTTTGTAATTTCTGCCATTCCTTCGAGACCTTCCAGAAAAAAGCGCACCAATACTTCAAAACCATAGATGATCTGAAAGCTATATTCACGCAGGCACAGGTTCGCAAAACGGGTAAATATGACTGCATGATGTTGCTAAGTGGTGGGAAAGATAGCACTTACGCACTTGGGCAGTTGGTGGAATTGGGGTATAATGTATTGGCGTTCACTTTGGATAATGGTTATATTTCGCAGCAAGCATTGGATAATGTACGACGAGTGGCGAAAGAAATTGGCGTGGATTGCGTAGTAGGAGAAACGCCTGCCATGAATGAAGTTTTTGTGGATAGCTTACATCGCCACTGCAATGTATGCAATGGTTGTTTCAAGGTGATTTACACTTTGAGTACACAAATTGCGGTCGAAAAAGGCATTCCCATCATTGTGACGGGACTTTCCAGAGGACAGTTTTTTGAGACGCGATTGACGGAGGAACTGTTTTGGGGCGATAAAGTAGATGTAGAGGCGATTGACCAAATCATTTTGAATGCACGCAAAGAATACCATCGGGTGGATGATGCCGTAAAGCGATTAATGGATGTTTCCATGTTCGAGGATGATGCGGTCTTTGATCAAGTGCAATACGTTGATTTCTATCGCTATACCGATGTGACGCTGGGAGAAATGTACGAATATTTGGACAAGCGTTTGCCTTGGGTGCGCCCCACTGATACGGGACGTTCGACCAACTGCCTCATCAATAAATTGGGCATACACGTCCACACCAAAGAACAAGGCTACAGTAATTATGCCTTTCCTTACAGCTGGGACGTCCGTATGGGACATAAGCAACGCGATATGGCGATTGATGAAATTAACGAACCAATTGATGTGGACGAAGTGACGCAGATGATGCGTGAAATCGGTTATGTGCCGCCCAGCGAGCAAGATCGCAAGGAGTTGCTGGCCTTCTACAGTGCGCCGAGTAATATCGCCGAAGCAGACTTGAAGCAGCATCTTGCCAAATCGCTACCTGCTTATATGATTCCCAATCGCTTCCAACGCGTAGAAGAATTTCCACTCAATCCAAATGGCAAAATAGATCGTAAAGCCTTGCGCGATATTCGTACTATTGCCGTGAAAACGGATGCGGTTTACGTTGCACCAAGCAACGAATTTGAAGAAATCTTGGCAGAAATATGGTCGACTGTCTTGGAATTGGAGCAAGTCGGTATACACGATGATTTTCTAGCCCTCGGCGGTAACTCATTGGAAGCCATACGCGTGATGGCTAGAACCAACGAAGCCTTTGAACTAGAGCTACCAATCAGTCTGATTTTTGAAAAGCCAACTATTGCCGAATTCGCGGCAGAAGTAGAGCGGATCATTGTGGAGTTATTGGCAGAGGTGTAAACGAGCCATTTTAGAATTGGTAAGCTCAAAAAAATGCCAATTCTAAAATAACTGATTAATTACTCGCCAATCCTCAGTGCTTAGCAATCACAGTGTATTATAATACCTCTAGTCGCACACAAAAGATAATAAATCACCCTCTTTAAACCCTAAGTCCACCTCACTCTCTCTTACCTTTTCTCTGCTATGCGCTACTAACGTCTTATCTCCTATTGACAAAGTAGTAGTATAATAAGTGCCCATAAAAATGTTTTGTCGGACGTATGCGCTGATTTGGTAGTCGGAAGGTGCATTAATTTGAAAATGACGAGATCGTAGGTAGTATTCCTTATCCGATTCGGGGCTAAAGCCAAATTGTTGTAGCAGTGAAGCAGATAAAAGAACAATCGGATCGAAAAGTTGTGCGACGTAAGGTGTAGCAGGCTGTTCGTAGAGTTTTTGTGGACTAGCTTGTTGCAAAAGTTGTCCGTCTTTGAGGATTAGTATTTCGTTGGCGACTGCTAGAGCATCTTGCGTATCGTGCGTCACGAAAATGGAAGAAACGCCCGTTTGTTGTAAGATTTGAAATAATTCGGTGCGTAAATGAACGCGTAAGCTGCTATCTAAATTACTGAACGGTTCGTCGAGAATCAGCAATTGCGGTTGCGGTGCGAGCGCGCGTGCCAGTGCCACTCGTTGTTGTTGTCCGCCCGAAAGTTCGTGTGGATAGCGATTCTCGTATCCACTTAGATTGACCAATGCTAGCATCTCCTGTATCCTCGCTTTTTTGTTGGGCTGTTTCGCAATGCCATAGGCAATATTTTTTCCAACCGTCAAGTGTGGAAACAGCGCATAGTCTTGAAAAACCAAGCCCACGGCTCGTTTTTCGGGCGGCAAATGATAACGTTCCGAAGCGACCAATTGCTCATTGAGGTGAATGCTACCCGAATCAGGTCGCTCTAAACCCGTGATGAGTCGCGCCAGGGTCGTCTTCCCGCTACCGCTCTCTCCTACGACGGCGTAGGTTTTTCCCTTTTCTAATTGGATAGAAACGTGGTCGAGTGCCGTCACTTTGCCTTTGTCAAAATATTTAGAGAGGTTTTGTGTGCTTAATAACATACGCTTACTTTATAAAGCTCAAAGTTATTAGACTTTTTGGACAAGTTGATCTACTTAGTGAAAGATCATTAATAAATTGAGCCAGAAAAAGCAGTTATTTTGAGTAGCTAAGCAATACAAAAAATCAGTGCATAGCAGGGCTACGGACTTACTTTTTTGTATTACTTAGCTGCCAAAAGAACAATTTTAATGGTTTAAGTTATTATTGATCTTTCACTTACTTGACATTGTCTTTTGGAAACAGTAGGAAAAATAAAATTTCTTTTTAAATGGCTATGTTTTCAGTCAAAATCAGCTGCCCAAACGACAACTTAGCCTCTAATTTTACTGTTAACTCACAAAATACATCACTATGAAACAATTTACATTATTCCTCCTGCTGATCTGGTCGATCAGTGCCTCCGCCCAAATGAATATTGATGACTTTTTATTGGGCGCAAGTGCCAAAAAACTCAATGAGCAATGCATTCGACTGGTGCCTGACTATCCTTATGCCAGTGGTTCGGCTTGGTACAAAAAATCGATTGATTTAAGTGCTCCTTTTGATATGCAGGTATGCTTGGTTCTAGGTTGTAATGATGAAGAAGGCGCAGATGGTATTGTGTTTGTCTTTCATCCGAGATTGGCGACTGGCTACTGGGGAGAAGGTATGGGATTTTCGGGTCTAATTCCTTCTTTGGGCATCGAGTTTGACACTTATCAAAACTATCACCTCGCTGATCCTGCCGAAGATCATCTAGCCATCATGCGCGACGGCAGAACGCATCATGCTTCTACTTTGATTGGTCCAATTGAGCTGCCTAATTTGGAAGATTGCCAAAAACATCCATTACAAATTACTTGGAATCCTAGCGATCAATTACTCGAAATTTATTTGGATAATGAGTTGCGCGCAAGCTACGAAGGCGATATTGTACAGGAGATATTTAGAGGTAATTCCATTGTGTATTGGGGCGTGACCGCAGCCACAGGACGTTTGAGCAATAGCCACGATATTTGTATCAAAAAACTGATGTTTGCGGAATTGCAGCCGCCGCTTAAACGGTTTTAGTAAGGTTATTTGTTGATTTGTTGAGATTGTTGATTCGTTGAGCAGGTAACGAAGATATAGAATTTCCCTTTTGAATTCAGAGCATGTACGAAGTCTTGTTTGCTTAAGAGCATGTTTGGAGCACTATCTTCCTGTAAACCAATATTTTGCGAACCTGACTTTGAAAATAATCCCTGCTAACTCATCCGCGAAGCGGTTCTCTCGCTTAAATATTCACTGAATATTTACCTAAAGGATCGCTCGTTCATCCCGATAAAGTCGCTATTATTTTCTTCGTCAGAACCGTAAACTATTGATTTACAGTTCAATCCTACTCTAAACAAGCTCTAAGACTTTACTTGAAAACAGCCTGAGTCAATGTAAAGAATTCGTGCAACAAGTATGTATAATAAGTCTCTTCGGACGGAAACACAAATTTCAACTTATTTTTTCACAAAAA
>JBCDKV010000186.1:0-8251 GCA_038746215.1 Bacteroidota bacterium
ATGCTCATCAACTGTGGTGCGGGCAAGCGATCTAAGACGGCATAAATGATACTTTCCGCGCCGCTCTCTTGCAGCACATTATAGAGTGGCGTTCCTTCGGCAGCAATATCCATCTGTAGGGCAGCACCACTAAAAACCACCATCCAAAAACCACCAAAAATGGCGGGCAGTAGCAGGTTGAAATGAATATAATCTCTTACGCGATAACCATAGGAGAGTCGCCCCAAAAACAATGCGGTGACGGGTGTCCATGCCAGCCAATTTGCCCAGTAAAAAATCGTCCAACTATTGAGCCAAGCTGTATCTTTTAGCTCCAAAGTATGCAGACTTCTAGGAAAATAATGCGTTAGGTAATCCAAAGTACCTGCGCCCCCAATTCGAAACATATATACCGTCGGCCCGAAGATCGCCACGAACAAGCAAAGCGCGAAAAAAGCACGAATATTCCAATTGGCTAAGATGCGAATGCCTTTCAGTAGTCCGCTAGCTGCCGAAATAATGAAACAGCCCACAATGGTCATCGTGACTAAGCCAAGCAATAGTGGCGTTTTGCTCATGCCAAATAAGCTTTCCATGCCACCACCAATCGTCAGAATACCTGCACCCAAGGAAGCCGCCATACCTGCTGCCAAGCTATACAAACAGATGGCATCCACACCTTTCCCCCATTTGCCATGCGCTCGCTCACCAAGCAATGGATAGAGCATCGCCGTCAAGCTGAAAGGCTGTTTGAGGTTATAATAAGTCAATGCAAACATCAAGCCAGCCAAGGTGTAAATTGCATAAGGCGTAATCGTCCAGTGCATCAGCATGGTGGACATGGCAAAAGTCGCTGCTTCGGGACTATTGGGCGCGATCCCCAAACCTTCGGGTGGTGTATGCAGATGATAAAGTGGTTCGGCAGTTCCCCAAAACAAAATACCTACCGCTACGGTCGTGGTCAAAGTGATCGAAAACCATCGCCATCGACTCAGCATCGGCTTAGCGTTTTTACCTCCAATTCTGATCTTAGCCAAGGGAGAAAAATAGACCACCACACAGATGATGACAAAGCTAAAGGTAGCGTAGGAATACAGCCAACCAAAATACTGCAATATCCAATCGTTCAGAAAACTAGCGTGTTCTAGGAAAGCATCTTTGTCTACGAAGCTGTAGAGACAAGCGGCGAGCAATACCATAAATGGTGGGAAAAAAACCCAAGGTCGAAGTCGAGACATATGAGAGCAGTATTTTGAATGATCGGTTTTAGAGCACCTGTTTGGAGCAATATTTTGGATATGATTGAAAAGCGGAATAGATACACCTACAGCATCGAAGTCAGAGGCATTCGACGATCTGTGTCCTATTTTAGTTCGTGTTGAATACACTTAACCGATCAGGGGTTTGAGTTTAGTCTAAGTAATACTCAATAATTTGTTTCCAAATACCCAAAACCTGATTCAGATCAGTATATATTTTAGTATCCAACTCTATAAGCTGATCTTTTAACCTCATAAAATGCCATTCAATACCATCTGTTGCGCAACCATAGAGTACAGGAATTTTCCTGTCTTCCCGATCATTGTACATTTTCGCTCCATAAACCTGGGCAGCACACTGTGCAATTCCCCAATCCATGTCCTCGTCCTTTGCCTCTGCTAGTGCGATAATTGGAGCTTCAAAGTAAGGTTTGGGGGCTTGTAAAGAGAATAGAAAATCGCAAGGACCAGACAAGCCCATTTGGCTATCTATATCGATATTTTCACCAGAAAAAAAAGTAACGCTCCCCTTGTAAGCTTGTACTACTTCTGTCAATATAGGAGAGATAAGCCGTTCTGATTTAGATTTTTCGTTAGTAGGCGGCAGGAATTCAGTCATTGATAGGGTTTGCAAAAGCCAATCACTAGGTGGTTGGGGGATAATTTCCTCAAATAATCTGACCATCGTTAACTCTAAGTCAAAGGTCTTGACTACTATCTTGATATGCTTGAAATTACTGTATCCCATGAGCAGATTTTAATTGATGTTTTTTACTAAACAACCATTTGTGGAACTCGGTTTCAATAACCAAAAAATCGGCATCCCGATGCTCCAAGTCTTCCCACCACCAAATATAAAAAACGGATTGTTCAAGCTGGCAATTTGGATGCTACACGCTCACCACATTTTACACCGCTCTTTGACGCATTACTTTGGATGTAATGTGAATAACGGGTAAAATACTCCATTGTGTGGCAGTAACAGCTTTACTAAACTTTTGAGACTTAGTAAAGTGTTTGAGATCGCGCAACAAGTATGCCCGAAGAGATTTACGGAGCGTACTTGTTGCCCAATTTGCGGATATTGACCTGAACTATATCAGAGTCAAATGTCAAGAAAAATGAGATCTGCACAGTCGTTATTCGCATGTATAGTTAAAAAGTAGAATAGAAACGCATACAGCATCTAAGTCGATCATGGCTCTTTTGGAGGGGATGTAAGTTAGCGAGAGTTGAATTAAAGCAACTATTAACCTTGTGTCTTTGTTTATTTAAAAACCTAAAGCATTTATGCTATCCGAACGAGAAAAACGAATTATAGAAATAAGGGGATTTATTGAACTAGCGGAAGAGACAATTATTGAGTTGATTGAAAAAGAAGAACCGCTTGACGACTTTGAAGCACAACTTTTACGCGCTGCTATCGACGATCTTGAAGAACTAAAAGAGTCATTACAAAAACTGAAAGAATCTAACTAACCATGACGGAAAAGATTATCAAAATAAGAGGCTGTGTAGCTGCTGCTAGCGATTTGGTAGAGCAGAGCGTTGAAGCGGGCGATCAATTCAATGATAACGAAATTGATTTACTATTAACTAAGATAGATTCGCTCAAAGAAAAAATTGAACTTAAGTTGAAGCAGAATAAGCTTACACAGGCTGTGAAGTAGGGCTAGATAGGAATTGTCTATTTTTATCGACTAAACCTAGATCGTCCAAGGTAACTTGTATGCCATACGCTCACCACATTTTACACTGCTCTTTGACGCATTACTTTGGATATGGTTGAAAAGCAGAATAAACACGCATACAGCATCGAAGTCGGAGGTATTCGGCGATCTGTGTCCTATTTTAGTTCGCGTTGAATATACTTAGCCGATTAGGGATTCATCAAAAACGACCAGTTTTGTAGAATATCAATCTTGATATAACAAGTCTTTCATCGCATATGCTGCCAAAGGATGACCTAATTCTACTGCATGTTTATACCAGTAAAGGGCTTTTTCTTTATTTTTTTCTAATCCTAAGTCTCCTTCTTGATATGAAAGGGCTAATTGATAGGCACCTCCTGCATCAGCTTCAGCAAATTGAACGACCTTGCTCAAATATTCATTCGCTACTTCAGGTTTCTTTTCCGTACCCGTTCCACTTTCATAATGCCAAAACAGTTTCAATAAAAGCCCTACACGTACATTCTGAGTGGCAACTTCTCTTTTTACTGCTTCCAATCGCCACTTTAATGCTTTCTAATGATCTACGTAAGTATCTATGCCTTTGTCATAGAATTCAGCAACTTTCACCATACTGAATACACTACCTCTAATTGCAGCCATTTCATACCAAAATATACTTTCTCCTTTTTCCTTATATCTTGGTAATTCTTCTAAGAAAAAAATATCATCAGGAGCATAGAAAGTACCTAATTTTGTCATTGCACCAACTGATCCGAATAAAGCCTCTTGTTTATAAATATCCATCAACTCTTTCTTCTTACCGGTCAACACATAGTTTTGATGTCTTTCAAAATCTACATTATCTTTGTTAAACACGTTTTTCATATTAGCTTCAGGATAAAATCCAGCTATCCAGTAGCTTGTCTTTAATAAATTATCTTCCTTATAATATTGTTTGGCTAATTTGAGACGAAGTTCTTCTTCTTGCCATAATAACTTAATCCACTCTTTCGTACAAATTCCTAGTTCATAGTTTTCTCTTTTCTGTTTTAATGGAATGAACAAAGTGCTATCTGATACTCCAACTTGGACATAGGGTTTCTCATTTTTATGAATAATATTTATTTCGATACTTTCATATTTTTTTGAAAGGTGTATATAATCTTTGTTCTTGAAATATTCAGGCATTTCATCAAGACAATCAAGACTGATAGCTGATTTAATTAGTGAGATATTACCCTCAAACATAGCCTCAATATTTGACCTTATAGTGCTCTCTTGTACTGTATTTTGACATGATGAGACTAATGAAAAAGTCATTAATAATGAAGCTAGTATATAATAATTATTATTCGATATAATCCTTAGTATATTGTAACACTGGATTTTGTGACTCTGCATAAATTTGAAACCATTTGTCTATGAACTAGTAACCTCTATAGTCGGGAAAAGATCCCGATGCTCCAAGTCTTCCCCACCACCGAATACAAAAAAACAGATCGTTCAAGTTTGCAACTTAGATGCTATACGCTCACCACATTTTACACTGCTTTTTGACGCATTACTTTGGATATAATGTGAATAACGGGTAAAATACTCCATTTTGTGGCAGTAACAGCTTTACTAAACTTTTGAGACTTAGTAAAGTGTTTGAGATCGCGCAACAAGTATGCCCGAAGGTTTTTTATGGACGGAAACACAAATTTCATCTTATTTTTCTCTAAAAAATAAGATGAAATTTGTGTTTCCGTCCGAAGAGAATTACTGAGCATACTTGTTGCTCAATTTACGGATATTGACCTGAACTATATCAGAGTCAAATGTCAAGAAAAATGAGATTTGTACAGTCGTTATTCACATTAATAACAGTATGATAAATGCCATACTAAATGTCGGCCTTATTGAATAACAAAGCAATAATTCCAAAATTCATTATCAATAAAAGTACATCTAGTATTTCAATTTTCTTGTACCTGATCATAGAAATTAGCGTATTAAAAAATAGCGGTAAACTATATGAAACGACCAGTAAGCACGCATGGAAATACAAAACTCTTACCACCACTGTATCTAACCCTAATCCGCCATAACTTACAATCAGAGTAACGAGAGGAATGACCCAACAATAAATTGCTATAATTCGCACATCTCTTATTTTCATAATTTATAGAAATAAATCTTTTGCCAATTCTGAATCAGCATTGGCATGAGTTTTTACAATTACGGTGGAATATTGGAAGAATCTTTTTTCCTGAGCACAATACGGCAAATCTTCCTTACCAACAAACGCCCACCAGCGAAGGAAGCTGGTCGCCTGATTATTTACATATTTATAAAAACAAAAAAACGAACGCTTTGCATTAATTCAGACTGTTTTCAAGTAAAGTATTGAGAAAAACGAGACTTCATACACCCCTAATTAATATTCCTACATACCTATTGCCTAATTACATCTACCCTTTTATAGGTATTCCATCACCGCTTACATATTGGTATTTTTAATAATGTGTAATCACCCATAACTTGCGTACAAATTCAGGTTTGGAAAGAAGGATTTGTCTATTTGCTGCTGGCTAACATCCAATAGCTAGCAGCCAAATGCTAAGCCCTCCTTTCCGACCAAAAACCGATTACACATGAAATATCTTCTACCTTTACCGCTAGGAGTACTGATCTTCCTATGCTGCTTTTCAAACTTATGCGCCCAAACACCCACCATCCAAGATTGTCTAGGTGCCATTCCCATTTGCGAACCGATTTATCGTGAAGATAAAGTTGCCAACGGTATGGGCAACTACCCAGACGAAATAAATAACGCAATTTCTTGCCTAGCCGATGAGCGCAATGCGATTTGGTACACTTTCACCGTCAACAAAACGGGGGATTTTGGATTCGTTTTAGTCCCTAATGATCCAAACGACGACTACGATTGGGCGTTGTACGATATCACCAATGCCGATTGCGCAGATATTCGTAACAATCCCAATCTGTTAGTCAGTTGCAATGCCGCTGGACAACAAGGCAATGATGTCACTTGCATCGGCTCGACAGGCCCGACGGGTGGTTCGGAATACCATATTCAAGGAGCGGGCTGCCACCACGATCCACCGACCATCCGAAAAGGACAAACGCCTTTGAATGCTTACGTACCCGTGGAAAAGTACAATACCTACGTATTGGTCGTCTCCAATTGGTCGCGCTCCACCAATGGTTACGTCATTGATTTTAGTGCTTCGGGCGGCATCGGTATTTTCGATTTAGAAGACCCCGTTGTCCTAGATGCTTCCTTTCCAGAACAATGTGGCGATAACCGAATTGCGATTGAATTTAATGAAAATATTCAATGCGAAACGGTAAATACCTTCAATTTTGTGTTGGAGGGACCAGGTGCACCTTACGATGTACAACTCTCTTCCATTTGCGATCAAGACGCACCTTATACCCGAAAATTCGAGGTTTTGGTCGATCCACCGATCACGCAATCTGGTCAGTACACCTTGCAGTTGGATGGCGATCGCTCCACAGAAGTCTTGGATTTGTGTGGCAATCCATCTCTGAATACCTCCTTCGATTTTGAGGTCAATATTGACGGAGCAATTGAAATAGATTTGGGAGACGATATTGCAATTTGTCCTGGCAATGGCGTTACCCTCGATGCCACTTTAGACGCACAAGTCAGCAATTTTCAAGCTACCTATCTTTGGTCAACGGGTGCGACTACGCCTACCATCAACGTCTCTGATCCAGGTGATTATGGGGTCACGGTTACACTGGGCTGTGCGACGGGTAGCGACGTGGTGAGTTTAATTGTAGATACCGATGATAGTGGGCCGTACGTCAATTTAGGTCCTGATCGCACCCTTTGCACAGGAGAGCGTATCGAATTGGATGCCACCAATTTTGATGCGGACTACGAGTGGTCAACGGGTTCGACGAGTCCTATCATTTCGGTCTCCCAAGCTGGCATCTACGAAGTGAGCGTGACTGATGACTGTGGGACAACCGTTGCTAGTGTCGAAATTACTTATGCCGATCCGCCTGTGATAGATTTGGGAACGGATCGGGAAATCTGTCCTGGCGAATCGTTTACCTTAGATGTGACCAGCGAGGAAGCAACTTATTTATGGCAAGATGGCAGCACCAATGCGACTTTTGAAGTCATGCAATCGGGTACTTATGCGGTGAGTGTTACGACGATCTGCGGAACGATCACCGATGAATTGAACGTCAGTTATACCCCTGTTTTGGAGGTAGATTTAGGTGAAGATCAGCAAAGCTGTAATGAGCAAAATATTACCTTAGACGTGAGCAATATTGATGCAACTTATCTGTGGCAAGATGGTAGCACCGATGCGACTTTCGAGGTGACAACATCAGGCATTTATGAAGTAACGGTAAGTAATGCTTGTGAAACAGTCAGTGATCAAGTAGTCATTGATTTTGGAACAGCCGTTACACTAGATTTGGGCGCAGATCAATCCCTTTGCGAAGGCGAAAGTCTGACCTTAAGTGCTAATAACAGCAATGTCGTTTGGCAAGATGGCAGCACCGACCCCAATTTTGAAGTGACCCAAGCAGGCATTTATTGGGCAGAAGTCAGTAGCGATTGTGGGACGGTCAGAGATAGTGTGGAGGTAACTTTCACGGAATTACCAAGTGTTGATTTGGGCGCAGATCAGCAACTGTGCGGTGGACAAAGCTTGGAACTCAGCGTAGATGATCGCTTTGATATCCTTTGGCAAGACGGTAGCACCGCATCCACTTTTACGGTATCAGAATCAGGTACGTACAGCGTGACGCTGAGCAATAGTTGCGGCAGTGTGAGTGATGAAATCATCGTTGAATTTGTGGATGAAATTAGCCTAGATTTAGGTGCAGATCAATCGCTTTGCGAAGGCGAAAGTCTGACCTTAAGTGCTAATAACAGCAATGTCGTTTGGCAAGATGGTAGCACCGAACCCAATTTTGAAGTGACGCAAGCAGGCATCTACTGGGCGGAAATCAGTAGCGATTGTGGGACGGTCAGAGATAGTGTGGAAGTAACGTTCACTGAGCTACCAAGTGTTGATCTAGGCGCAGATCAGCAACTGTGCGGTGGACAAAGCTTGGAACTAAACGTAGATGATCGTTTTGATATCCTTTGGCAAGACGGTAGCACCGCATCCACTTTTACGGTATCAGAATCAGGTATGTATAGCGTGACGCTGAGTAATAGTTGCGGCAGTGTGAGCGATGAAATCGTCGTTGAATTTGTGGATGAAATTAGCCTAGATTTAGGTGCAGATCAATCGCTTTGCGAAGGCGAAAGCTTGACCTTAAGTGCCAACAACAGCAATGTCA
>JBCDKV010000187.1:0-8245 GCA_038746215.1 Bacteroidota bacterium
TCCTGGCGACTATTTCACTAGAGAAGCCGCACCTTTCTGCTTGATAACGTACAGCGAATTGATGTTCACGCTAGCAGAAGCGGCATTGGATGGTGAGTACAAAGATGGCGATCCACAAGCCTTGTTAGCATCTGCTGTTGAAGCCTCTTTCGAGCAATACGGTTTGACGATGCCCGATGATTACATGACTGATATGGTAGCAGACAAAGCGACGATTATGACGGAGAAATGGAAAGCCCTTTTCGGTCAAGGCATAGAGGCTTGGACAGAGTATCGAAGAACGGGTTTTCCGGTATTGCCCGCCGCCGATTCGCGTGCCATTTTTGAGAACGAAGGCAAAGTTCCTACGCGTCTGCGCTACCCCGAATCAGAGTATTCCCTGAACGGCGCAAATGTAGCAGATGGTGCTGCTTTGAATGGCGGTGCGGATAATAAATTGACCAAATTGTGGTGGGCGGAGTAGTTTTGGGTGGTTGGCATTTAGCTATTGGCTGCTAACTATTAGCCAACAGCCGTTTACAAACACATAAATATCAACAAAATGAAATTTAAAAATATATACCTACTTTCCTTATTGAGCCTTGCATTATTGAGTAGTTGTATTGAAAATGAATTGGCTTTTGATGTCATTGAATCTCCCGTCTTAGCCATTTTTGACGAGATGGAAGCCGAGGAAGGCATGCTCAAAATTCAAGCGACTTTTTATGAACTGGATAAATCAGGCATTTTAGATCAGAACATCGGCATTGATTCTACTGCTATTAGCGGTATGACGGTTGGCGTCTATGTCGAAGAATCGGTTCTGATTCAAGAATACACGACCGATGCTTCAGGCATCATTGTTTTTGATAAACCTTTGGAAGCACTCGGCGGAAATACCCGTCTGGAATGGGTGGGCAATTACAAGGACACGCCTTTCCGTATTTACAAGAAGTTTTGAGGTTTTTTGAAGCAAGTGCTGCTTCATTTTACTCGATGTTTGAAGTCTCCTAAGTTCAAACCTCTTATTTGCTGGTTTCCAAACGAGTAAAACAGCACTCAGCCGTTAGGAAACGGCAGGATAGTGGCAGCAAGTTAGGAAACTTGATACATCGCAAAACAGAATGAAATAGCCATGTCTTTGAAGCGGTAGCTCAATAAAAGCATTGAGCTATCGCTTATCTTAACAATTTATTCACAAATTAGGAAAAGTCTTAAACTCCGTTTTTTCAAATAGAATAATTGATCGTGACCCTTCGGATTTTGAAGATAAAATTTCAAAATGATCTCAAATGATGCGGTAATTATTTGAATCTGAAATATCAGTAAAAAATAAAATTCTGAATATTACGAAAAAAATATTCATTCGCTGGTCATTATTGCCCATTTGACCCAATATCACTCTGAAAAACGATCAGAAAGCAATATTTTGACGAAATCATTCACAAATAATATCAAACACTCTTATGTCAACAACTAATATCAACCGTCGAACTTGGCTGCGATCTGCTGGATTAATTGGGGCTGGCTTAGCTGCCTCTCCTGCTTTGTTAGGTAAATCCACACCCGAAGGACAGACTTGGTACGAAGGCGTCCGCTCTTGGGAACGCAGTTTAGTTTTCACCCCCAAAATGGACGAACTCAAAGCACGTCTTCTGGCCAATGAAAATCCCTTCGGTCCTGCTCCCATGGCAAAACTCGCTATCATGGAATCGGTGAGTATGGGCAATCGTTACGGACACGGCGATGCACAAAAATTGAAAGCAATCTTAGCCGAAAAAGAAGGCGTGACGCCCGAACACATCATGCTCGGTCCAGGCTCAACAGATATATTGGAAAAAACAGCCGTTGTCCACTTCATAAAAGGAGGTAATATCGTCGCTGCTGATCCTGCTTATATGTCCTTGATTAAAACGGCAATGGCATTCGATGCAAAATACAAAAGTGTTCCTTTGACGGATGATTGGGCGCACGATTTGGACGGGATGGCAAAGGCAATGGATAAGGACACCAAACTAGTGTATATCTGCAATCCTAACAATCCAACGGGTTCACTGACGGACACCAAAAAACTCTACAATTTTTGCGCCAAAGCATCGGAAAAGGCAACGGTCTTCGTAGATGAAGCCTACTTAGAGTTTTTGCCTGATCCCGAAGCCTCTTCTATGGTAAAATTAGTGCAAGAAGGCAAAAATGTCATCATCGCTAGGACGTTTTCTAAGATACACGGCATGGCAGGTTTGCGTTTGGGTTATGGTGTGGCACAGCCCGAAACCTTAGAAAAAATTCGCAAGATGGTGCGCACTACGATGGGCTTGAATATCACGACTTTAAGGGGCGGCATAGCAAGTCTGAAAGATGAAAAATTCTTAGAAAATTCGCGTAAATGGACTGCCGAAGCACGTGAGTTTACTTTAGAGCAATTGACTAAATTAGGCTACGATCCAATTCCTTCCTACACCAGTTTCGTTTTGTTCCCACTGGCAGCAAAAACGGATGGTAAGCTCTTTTTAGAAAGTATGTTTGGCGAAGGTGTTGGCGTGCGCTTTTTTGAAGTACACGGCAAACCTTATTGTCGCGTCAGCACGGGTACGATGAACGAGATGAAATTGTTTATTGACGCTTTCCAGAAGGTTGTTGGCTAGAAAACAGGTCTTCTAGCGCATTTTTTCCTTGATCTTTTGTGCAGTTTGGTGATTTGATGAAGTGGTGAGGCTATCCGCCAAATCACCAAGTCATTAGATCACCAATCAAGCACAAAGTACCCACTAGTACCAACGATCTACCAGCCAGAAATTTTTATCGAACATCAACAAACGCACCACTGATTTCTATGAATCCAGCTATACAAAAGACACTCACCCTCGTTCTCCTTATTGTCATTGGTTATTGCCTCAAATCAAAAATAAAAACCGCCGATCAGCGCAAAGGCATCAAGACGCTGATATTGAGTATCGCACTACCCGCCATGATTTTTGTTGCACTGCTCAAAATCGAGATCGAACCAGCACTAATTTATCTTCCGATTGGCATTTTAGCCCTCAATTTTTTGCTCTTCTTCATCGCTAAATGGACGATTAGTTGGTTTGGCATCGCAAAAGACAGCAAGGACGCACGCACTTGGATGATGCTGATGCCTTCGTTTGCGCCAGGCTTGTGTTGTTTCCCGTTTCTGATCGAATATGCTAGCGATGAAAGCTTAGCTTTGGCAGCTTTAACGGATGTAGGAAACAAAGTTTTTGTACTGATTGTCCTATATTTGCTCGCAGTACGCTGGCATTATCAGACCCAAAATTTAGAAAAACAGTCTTCTGCGGAACGCATCAAAAGCTTGCTGACTTCCATGATAAAAGAACCCGTCAATGCCGTCATTCTCCTTGCCATTTTGATGCTCGCGTTTGGGCTGAATATGGCTTCTTTACCGCTTTTCTTACAAGATGGTATTGGTAGAATGAGCTTGTTGATGACTCCGATGGTTTTGCTTTTCATTGGTATCGCAGTCCGAATTGATTGGCAGCAATTCCGAAAAATTGGAATGCTCTTGGTGTTTCGATCTGCCTGTGCTTTCTTAATCAGTGCTTTGCTTTTAGCCGTTTTGCCCAGCAGTATTTCAGCGGCATTACTGATTGTGATTGTTGCCTTTCCACAAAGTGCGGCTAGTTTTTGGCCATTTGCTCACATCTCTGCGGTGAATGATATGGAAACAGATAAAGACAAAACTTTTAATACCGATTTTGCACTGAATATTCTGGCCTTATCCCTTCCCTTTTCTACGGTGGTCATGCTCTGTATTTGTTCGATGCAAAGTTTCTTTCTGAATAGTCTGCACTTATTCCTAATGGGTCTCGTACTACTGGTAGTTGCACTGCTACCCAAGGTTTTAGTTGCGCTCAAGGCTAGAATGGGTAGTAGAAAAGTGGTAGTGAAAGTGATACGAGAATAAAGTACTATGAAATGGGTATCTCCTCCTGTAGTGGTGTACAAAGTCTCATGTTTCTTAACATCTTATTTGGAAACAGCCTAAGTCAATGCAAGATAATTGATGCAAATAACGGGTAAAATACTCCATTTTGTGGCAATAGCAGTTTTATTAAACTTTTGAAACTTAGTAAAATCTTTGGGCATACTTGTTGCGCGATCTCAAGAACGATCTCAGATTTATTTTAGTAATGGACAAAAAATAAGTTCCTCATTTTGACCGGGCAGATTTTGTCCTGCTACTACTCAGCAAAAGGGATGCAAGGATTTCCTTTTCTGAGTCTAACATAGGCATCCTCTCGGCTAGCGAGGCTTTTTAACATGCTCGCAGTGTTGCTTACAGAAAAGGTTAAGTATCTTTTTAACGAAGAGAACCGCTAGCGGGCGTGGATACCTTACCTACGCTTAGTCACAAATCGGGAAGTCATTATTTGACCGTTATACTATATCTCTATTCCCCCCTCACAAATTTTTACGAATTTAAAAATCCCGCTAAGGATACACTATGGGTAGGAAAAATGCTGAAAATGTTATCAAGTGCCGTAGGTACGTGCTATGAAAGCCTTACAGTTCGCACCTACGGCGCTTAGACAAGGAAAAATTGGACGTTTCTACCGATAGTTCGCCTCTACGAGGCTTTAGAATTAAGGGTTTTGGACTTGTGGGAGGTTCATATTTCTATAGCTCCAAATTGGAATTGAACGTATTTCCCAATTCAACGAAACTCATCTTTCAACGATTGCCATAGGATGTGTCTTGCGATACCATGAATTTCTTCCAAACTCTGCTATATTTGCACTTCTTTGAACTGATACAGCATCGTTCAGGCTATTTTATTGCTAATCCACAACATTGGCAAAGTGAATTATATTATATTTGATTTAGAGGCGACCTGTTGGGATGGCAAACCAAGGTCGAAGCAGCAAGAAACCATAGAGATAGGGGCATTTTTGCTCAATCCATACGGAGAAATAAAAGCCTCTTACAATCGTTTCATACGCCCGATTTTGAATCCTTACCTATCTGCTTACTGCACAGAACTGACGAGTATCGAGCAACACCAAGTAGATCGAGCTAGAAAGTTTGATAAGGTCATTGAAGAGTTTCAAGACTGGGCAGAAGTTTTCGATGAAGACTATTGGCTTTGCTCTTGGGGGA
This sequence comes from Bacteroidota bacterium, assembly GCA_038746215.1. Taxonomy (GTDB): domain Bacteria; phylum Bacteroidota; class Bacteroidia; order Chitinophagales; family Saprospiraceae; genus JAAUTG01. The sequence goes on from JBCDKV010000187.1 coordinate 5,116, forward strand.
AATTCGATCAGACCATTTTGCAAGAAGATTGTCGTTTGCATGATATAGAAGAAGATTGGTTGGATTATCATATCAACTTGAAAAGTCAGTATCGGGAAATAAAGGGATTGCCAAAAGAGCGAGGATTAAAATGGGCGGTAAAAAAAGAGGGTTTTGAGTTTTCGGGCATTCATCATCGAGCGATTTCAGATGCAGAAAATCTAGTCAAAATCTTTGTGAAATACTTGGACGAATGGCAGACTTAAGTAACGGTCAAATAATAACTTCCCGATTTATGACGGCATCTTTCGTCCTGCTACTACTCAGAAAAGGGAACCCTTGCATCCCTTTTGCTGAGTAGTAGCAGAACAAAACCTACTCGGTCAAAATGTGGAACTTATTGTTTGTCCGTTACTAAAAGCTTTCAAGATAGAAGTCAGCAAACACTGATGGTAATTAAGTGTTTCTCCATAGCAATGAAAAATACATAACACATGTCAAATGAAATAAAGATTGGTTTACTGTCCATCGTAACCATTGTCCTGATGCTTTGGGGCTATAAATTTGTGGAAGGACAAAATATTTTCAGTTCCTCCAAATTGCTCAAAGTAGAGTACGAAAACGCAGGCGGACTACGAGCAGGTACGACCGTGATGCGCAGCGGATTTCAGGTAGGCGTAGTCACAGATGTTTATCTAAATCCAGAAAACCTGAGAACAGTAATCGTTGAAATGGATATTGATCCCCGTTTACCGATCCCTAAAAATACGGTAGCCGCCATCGCTACGGTCGATTTTCTGGGGGAAAAGAATATTCAATTGCTCTTCGATGGTCCTTGTACGGAAGGCAATTGTGCCGTTTCGGGAGACTATCTAAAGCCTGGTTCAAGAGGGGTGCTAGCCACCATGGTGGGAGAACCTTCTGAGGTAAAAGCCTACGTGGATGTTGTGTCGGCAGGCGTTACGCAGTTGTTGGACTCCTTAGGTAGTGCCAGCGGTGATGAAAACTCGGTTGTCGGCAGAACCTTAGCCGATGTAAATGAAATCCTACAACAAGTAAAAGTCACCATTGCCAATGCCAATGCAGTCATTACGCAAAATTCGGCAGAGATTAAATCCACGCTGAGCAATATTAGTACCATCACAGGGACTATTGCGCAGCGCGAAACCCAAATTCAAAGCATCATCAACAGCGCAGATTCTACCATGCAAAAACTGGCTGCTCTAGAACTGGACAAAACACTAAGTTCGGCAGACGGTGCGATTGATAATTTGAATGCTACCCTCGCCAGTGCCAATACCGCCGTGAAAGACTTGCAAAGTATCTTAAGTGCTATCGACGAAGGTAATGGCACTTTGGGTAAGCTCGTCAACGAAAAAGATCTGTATTTACAAATGGACGAAGCGATTCGAAGCTTAGACTTATTGCTAGAAGATTTTCGTTTGAATCCTGCTAGATACACTACCGTATTGCGGAAAAAGCGTCCCGCTTATAAAGCACCAAAAGAGGGTGAACAAGAGGAGAAAAAGTAGAAGATTTGAGTATGAACGACTAAAAATCAAAGGAAAATTTAGCTATATCAACAAAATACTGTTATTTCACCTTTTTACTTTTGGTTAGCAAATGTGGCTAACGAAGCACAAACTTGTCTAAAGAATCAAATTTAATCAAAATTACTATGCGTAGGTTAGATACTTTCACCATCATCATTATTGCAGTTTGTTTAGTAGCAGCAGGATTGTTGATTTGGATTGGCTACAATAAATTAGCTGGAGACAAACAGGCCGATAATTCTGATTTGTACGAAGAAATTCAAGACGACGAAGACGGCGATTACTATTATTTAGATGATGAAGATGATACCGACTTAGCCGAAGATCAGGCAGGAACACCTGATGATTTCAGTAACAGCGGCAGTAACATCGAAGAAGATGAGCCACAAAATACATCCACTACGAGCAGCAATAGTGCCAATTACGAAGTCGTAGATAAAAACGATGAAGAAGAAACCCTGACGCCTCGTAGCTACAGCAGCGAAGGACGCTACATGGTGATCGCTGGAACGTTTTCATTTATGGCGAATGCAGAAGACCACGCTAAGACCGTAAGAGGAAAAGGCTACGATAAAGCTAGCGTAGAAAAATTTGACGGTGGTGCTTATGCAGTGGTGCTAGTAGATCGTTTCAGCAGTCTGAGCGACGCACAATCGCTGATTCGGAAACTGAAAGGCGATGGTGTAGATGCTTATGTCAAAAAGCAATAATCATTGGTTAGTAATGCGAATAACGGCTGTGCAGATTTCATTTTTATTGACATTTAACTCAGATATGGTTCAGGTTAATATCCGCAAATTGAGCATACTTGTTGCGCGATCACAAAATGGAGTATTTTACCCGTTATTCGCATCGTCCACCACCATTCACGATTCTTTGCAAAAAGGCTTGCAAAAGTAATTGCGGACCAGCTTCTTGATAGTCAGACATCTGAATCCAATGCTCAGAATTTTTTCGGAAAAAATCTTGAAAAGCAGTAAGTAGTTTTTCCATATTCAAAGAACCATCTTCATTAATATACCAGGCTTGATCTTGTCGCATGGTATATTGAGTCGTATAAGTCAACTCTCTAGGAATCACCTCTTTGTAAATTGCATTACTGATTTCATAAGTTTTGCTTATTCCACGTCTCACCAAACCCAAATCAATCACATATTGCAAATCATCTTCTCGAATAAATTCGACTTGTTCTTTTCCTTCTAGCAAGGGTGCTATTACATTTTTCACTCTTTGTTCTTGCAACTTATCTACTAGTTGATCTAAATGGGTGTCTCTACGAAGAATCAATCTTTCTTTAGCTTCTTGAAATGACTCAACGGTGATAAGACGGCTTCTATCTCGATTTTCCTTCATATTGTAGGTCACTTCGTAAGCAAGTGCATTGACCAACCAAGGTTGATCATGCGTGTAAACCCAAGCCAAGTCCCAAATTCCTTCTTCAAAAACTTGCCCTGTAGCAGCAGTATGTTATTCGTATAGTTGCTGGATTTGTGCTTTGGAAAAATTTTCCAAGCGCAAAGATTCTGCTTTGACATTGAATGCACTGCCACCTGTAATGATTTCTTTTGTACTGGAAGAATGAATTCGATAATCTCGAA
>JBCDKV010000188.1:0-8239 GCA_038746215.1 Bacteroidota bacterium
CTAACAGGGGTAATAATTGTTCATCTACGCCCTGTACTTCGTTACCAAAAATTAAGGCATATTTAGCTGTTTCTACAGTAGCCACATTTTCCAGCGAGATACTTTCATCGGTCTGCTCTACGCCTATGATGGTATAGCCTTCCATTTTTAGCTGCTTCACGGCTGTAACGTTATCCTTTTCATATATCCAATTCACAGACTGACTCGCACCAATCGCTGTTTTCAAAATTTCTCTATGCGGTGGCTGTGCAGTGATGCCACAAAGTACGATTTTTTCAATCGCAAAGGCATCTGCGGTACGGAAGGCAGCTCCCACATTATGTGCTGAACGAATGTTATCCAAGACTAAGACGATGGGTGCTTTTTCTTGTGCTTTAAATTCGGGAATACTAATTCGATTGAGTTCCTTTAGACTGAGTTTTTTCACAGATGCCAGAGATAAAGATTAAAAAATTAGAAGAGCAACATTTCTTTGTTTTCGATGGTTTATATCAGCAAAAATAAATCAATGAGAGAAGACATTATCGTACAGCCACCGATTGCGAAAAAAGTGGCAAAAGCACTAGAGACACACGGACATACCCGCACGGACGATTACTATTGGATGCGAGATAAAGAAAATCCCGAAGTTATTGAGCATTTGAATGTAGAAAATGCCTACACCAATGCTATGACTGCCCATTTGAAAGGCTTTCAAGACAAATTATTTGAAGAAATCAAAGGACGCATCAAAGAAGATGACGAATCTGTACCTTATAAATACAACGGCTACTACTACATCACTCGCTTTGAAAAAAGTATGGAATATCCCATTCATAGCAGAAAAAAAGGGAGTTTGGAAGCGGAAGAAGAGCTATTGCTAAATGTGAATGAATTAGCTAAAGATTACGATTTTTACAGTATTGGAGGACAGTCAGTGAGTCCCAATAACCGACTGTTGGCTTACGGAGAAGATACCTTGAGTCGGCGTATTTATACTTTGCGCTTCAAGGATTTGGAAACGGGCGAAATGCTTCCTGATGTTATTGAAAATACGACGGGTAATGCGATTTGGGCAAACGACAACAAAACCATTTTCTATGTGACCAAAGAGGCAGAAACCTTACGTTCCTACAAAGTTTTTCGACATGTACTAGGAACATCCGTGGCAGAAGATGTGGAAGTTTGGCACGAAACAGACAATACTTTTTTGTGCTACGCCTACAAAAGCAAATCAGAAAAGTACATCATCATTGGCTCTTATCAGACCATTTCGCAGGAGTATCGTGTGCTAGAAGCAGACCAACCGCAGGGCGAATTTCGAGTCATTCAGCCACGTGAGCGCAACTTGGAGTATAGCATTGCACACTACGATGATAAATTCTATATCCGAACCAATTTAGCCGCTAAAAACTTCCGTTTGATGTTCACCTCGGAGAATTTGACAACGAAGGAAAACTGGCAGGAATTGATTCCGCACCGAGCAGATGTCCTGTTGGAGAATATGGAAATTTTTAAAGACTATTTGGTACTCAGCGAGCGCAAAAACGGCATCACTCAATTGCGGGTGCGTCCTTGGTCAGGCGCAGAACACTATATCGAATTTGAAGAAGAAGCCTACGTAGCGGGCGTCACGCAAAATCTTGATTTTGATACCGATTTGCTTCGTTTCAGTTATACTTCGATGACGACGCCTGCCTCGGTCTTGGACTACAACATGAAAACAAAGGAACGCCAACTCCTCAAACAGCAAGAAGTTATCGGTGATTTTGATCCTAAAAACTACGAATCTGAGCGTATTTACGTAGATGCTCGCGACGGAGCAAAAATCCCCCTTTCCATCGTCTACCGAAAGGGCTTTCAGAAAGATGGTCAGCAGCCTATTTTGCTGTATGCCTATGGTTCTTATGGACACAGCATGGATCCCTATTTCAGTTCCGTTCGATTGAGTTTGCTGGATCGTGGTTTTGCCTTTGCGATTGCGCACATTCGAGGCGGCGAAGAGATGGGTAGGTACTGGTACGAAGATGGTAAACTGCTGAAAAAAATTAATACCTTCAACGACTTCATCGACTGTGGACAGTACTTGGTCGATCATCAGTACACCAGTCCGTCTCAACTTTTTGCGATGGGCGGCAGTGCTGGTGGTCTATTGATGGGTGCGATTATGAATATGCGTCCCGATCTTTGGCGTGGCATCGTAGCTGCTGTACCTTTCGTGGATGTCGTGACGACTATGTTAGACGAAAGTATTCCGCTGACGACTTTTGAGTACGATGAATGGGGCAATCCTAATCATAAGGAGTACTACGACTACATGCTGTCTTATTCACCTTATGACAATGTCTCACCGCAAGCCTATCCGACTACCTTGGTGACAACGGGTTTACACGACAGCCAAGTACAGTATTGGGAACCTGCCAAATGGGTGGCTAAACTGCGCGAACATAAAACCAACGATCATCCAATCCTTTTCCACATCAATATGGATGCTGGACACGGCGGGCAATCGGGACGCTATCGCAGGTACAAAGAAACAGCTTTGCAGTATGCATTTTTTCTAGCGTTAGCGGATAGGGTAGCGGCAGATGAGTAGGTATTTTTTCGTACTTTGCTTGCTGTTTAGTGCTTGTACTGGCAGAAAAACTTCGTTGCCACTGCGTATCGCTACTGCTGCCAATATGCAGTTTGTCATGGAAGCCTTAGCGCAGCAATTCGAGGAGAAATATGGCATAGAATGCGATTTGGTGGTCAGTTCTTCTGGTAAACTGACCGCCCAAATTCAAGCAGGCGCACCTTTCGATCTATTCATTTCCGCTAATATGATCTATCCCGAAGCGATTTACCAAAGCGGCCTTGCCAAAGCAGCACCTAAAGTCTATGCCTACGGAAAACTGGTGCTTTGGACGATGCTAGAAGAAATAGAACCTTCCATAGCCATTTTATCGGATGCTAAAATTAAGCACATTGCGCTGCCTAATCCAAAGACCGCTCCTTATGGCATGGCGAGCGAACAAGTGCTGCGGAAAATGGGCGTATTGGCTTCGCTCAGTCCGAAATTAGTGTACGGAGAAAGTATCGCACAGAGCAATCAATTTATTATCACCCAATCGGTAGCAATTGGATTTACAGCCATGTCTGTTGTGCAATCTCCAAGCATGCGGAATAAAGGCAGATGGATAGCCATTGATCGTAATTGGCACACTCCAATTGAACAGGGCATTGTTCTGCTCAAAAGTGAGCCATCGCAAAGCGAAAAGGCAAAGTTGTTTTATCAATTCTTGTTCAGCAAAGCGGCGCGAAAGCTACTGAATGATTTTGGTTACACGACGCCAAGTAATAAAAATCAAGTCCAGTAATAATTTTACCGCATGGCGTACTTGTTTTTCGATTTTGCCTGCTTATTATTGCGACAAGAAGCTCAGCTCGACTTTAGCCATTTGTTATTAGCTGTTGGCTTGTATCCTAAGTACTTATAAGTCAGTAAGATAAATTTACTTACACTCATGCTTTTTGATCAAGGGTGAGCAGATTTATTATGTTTAAATTTCGCTGCATTAGCCAATAGCTAAATGCCAACTGCTAATGGCTAAAGTCAAGCTCAGGAACGTGAACAAAATAACCTTTGGTTCTTGGAGGCATCTTTTGACTCCAGTCTAAACTTAAAAAAGCCTTATGTAGCTAGGCTATACGCGGTTTTTGAAGCTTAAACGGAAATCAAAATCTGCTGGTCCGAGAACCAAATTTTATTTAATTCGCGTTCCTCATCAGAACAAAAACGAAATTATGCAAAAAAAGAATGCCGTCGTTGGTATTGATATTGGAGGTACTTTCACCAAAATGGGAATTGTAGATCGAGAGGGGCATGTACTAGTACTAGAGCGTTTTCCCTCGCACGCACACGAACCTTTCGATAATTTCATAGAAGATTTAGCAGGTGTTTATGAACGGATGAAACAGCAAATTGCTGCGGATATTGAAATCATTACAGTAGGTGTGGGTGCACCTGATACCAATTGCTTTACGGGGGTTATGGAGCATCCACCTAATTTTGATTGGGGAGAAGAAGTACCGTTAGCAAGGGAAATCAAAGGCGTTTTTAAAGTACCTGTCTTTGTGAATAATGATGCTAATGTAGCAGCTTTGGGAGAGATGCAATTTGGTGGCGGTAAAGGCTTGGAACATTTGGTGGTCATCACTTTAGGGACGGGACTAGGCAGCGGTTTTGTAGTGAATGGACAACTCCATTTGGGGCAGGATGGTATGGCTGGCGAGATTGGGCATACGGTAGCAGTAATTAATGGGCGTCCTTGTAAGTGTGGTTTGAGAGGTTGTTTGGAGAAATACGTATCCGTCACGGGGATTCGAAAAAATATGGAAGAATTGCTAGCAAACAGCGATCAGGAAAGTGTATTGAGGGGGAAAAGCTTTGAAGAACTCACAGGACATGAAATCAACGAAGCAGCTTCGGCAGGTGATGAATTAGCCTTAGCAGCTTTTGAAATGACAGGTGGCATGTTAGGCAGAGCTTTGGCGGATGTTGTTGCTTATTTCAATCCAGAAGCCATCTTTTTGACGGGCGGCTTGGCAAAAGCAGGTGACTTACTCTTGAACCCTACCCGCAAGCACATGGAGCAAAATTTATTGCACGTTTATAAAGGTCGCGTTGATTTGTTACTATCCGAATTGGTGGAGCGCGAAGGAGCTGTTTTGGGTGCAGCCGCTTTGGGCTGGAAAATGATTGAACAGTAGTTATTGGCGGTTGGCAGTTAGCCCGTATCGCGCATCCACAAAAGAACAAAGAAAACGAAGTTCGATAGCTATACCTATTAAAATTCGCAAGAAAAACAAAGCTTTTGTCCTCGTCACTCTTTGAACTTGCACTTTAAAGTCATGTGTCTCGGTGTGACTATTTGTTTAAAGGAAAAGCATATGTTTAGTTTTCAGCTTTGCTAATATGAGTCTTAGTGGCTTATTTTGTCCCAACGCCCATACTTCAACAGCACTTCATACGTTAGGATAAGTATTGTTTTATGAAAAATTTAAACGTATGAATCGCTTTATTTGCTGCGCGGCTTTTTGCCTATTTAGCTTTTTGATGACCGCTCAAATCATAGGCATCAATAGCAAACCCATCGACGACCAACGTTACAAAGACATCAAAGGTAGCCCTTACTTATTTGACGATTGGCAAGCGGCTACTGTTTACAAAGAAAATGGAGATGTCATAGAAAATGCGATGGTCAATTACAACGCTTACGAAAAAACAATAGAAGCTAAAGTAAAAAACGGATACGTCGAACTAAGCGGCGATACCTATCCCAAAATATTGTTAGTAAAAGATTCCAGTTATTTTGCCTACAACTTTCACCCGAAATTCAAAACGCAGTTCGCACGCATCCATTTCGTCGGTGAAGACTACCAATTTTTCAGCACCACGACGAGTCGAATTAACAAGCGCACCATCAATAATGTCGGCAAGACGATTACGCTAGAAAATTTCGCTAATGTGACCACCTATTATCTACTACAAGGAGAGCAGCTACAACCCATTAAATTGAAGAAAAAGGATTTGCTTGCCCTTTTTCCAGACAAAGCAAACGTCAAATTTGTGAAGCAAGAGCAGTTGAAACTAAATACCGCAGAAGAAGTCGTTCGCTTTTTGGAATTTGCGGAAAACTAAATGATATTTTACGATATTTGCGCAAACAAAAAATTACAAACAAACGGATAACTTGCAATTGTCCTTCGGAAGTATGAAAAAACTATACAATCGCGTCAACAGTGAAGAGCTGAAACAATTGATGCTGCAAGACACGCAAAAACGCGTGACGCTCTCCTTTTACCAATATGCGTATATTGCTGCGCCCAAACAATTCAGAGATGAACTCTATTTGGGCTTAAGTGAACTAGGTGTTTTTGGTCGAATCTACGTTGCCAAAGAAGGGATTAATGGACAGCTTTCTGTTCCTGCTGCACAACTGACTGCTCTTCGAGATTACCTATATAGTATTGAATTTTTGAAAGGTATCCGTCTAAACATTGCCATCGAAGACGATGGAAAATCTTTTTATAAACTCAAAATCAAAGTCCGAGATAAAATCGTGGCAGATGGCTTGGATGACGATAGCTTTGACGTGACCAAGCGCGGCACACCGCTGGATGCTGCTCATTTCAACGAATTGGCGGAACAGGCAGACACCATCATCGTAGATATGCGCAATCATTACGAAAGTGAAGTGGGCTATTTTGAAGATGCTGTGCGCCCAGACGTAGAGACTTTTCGAGAAGCACTGCCCGTTGTGGAAGACATGCTAGCTGATCGGAAAGATAAAAACATCATAATGTACTGCACGGGAGGTATTCGGTGTGAAAAAGCGAGTGCCTACTACCTGCACAAAGGCTTCGAAAATGTATTCATGGTCGAAGGCGGTATCATTGACTATGCGCGCCAGTGTGAGGCACAAGGTTTGGAAAATAAATTTATTGGAAAAAACTTTGTCTTTGATGAGCGCATGGGCGAGCGCATCAGTGAAGTAGTCGTTGCGAAATGCCATCAGTGTGGAGAAGCTTGCGATACGCACGTTAATTGCGCGAACGATGCTTGCCATATTCTTTTTATCCAATGTAAAAATTGCGCCGAAAAATACCAGCATTGTTGCTCTAACAAATGCGCAGACTTCAACCAGCTACCAGCCGAAGCACGAATGAAGCTCCGAAAAACGATGGTATTCAATGGCACAAAATTCGGGAAAGGCCGCTACAAAGCAGCACGTAAAGAAGAGGGTTTGGAGTTGTAAGAGCTTTAGAGCATGTTTGGAATACTATCTTCCTGTAAACCAATGTTTTACGAACTTGACTTTGAAAATAATCGCTCGTTTATCTTGATAAAGTCGCTATCATTTGCTTCGTCAAAACCGCAAACTCTTGATTTACAGTTCGATCCTACTCCAAACAAGCTCTAAATCCAAAAGTCTTTTCAACGAACCTTTTGTTTGCTTTGTTGGTCTTATTTATAACACGCTAAAGACACCAACTAAACTACTCGAATTATGATTAAATATATTGGTCTTATCCTTGGATGCCTTTTGTTTGGTATCGTAGCCACACAGGCTCAAAATACAGAAGACGATGCTGATTTGGTACAATTTTCTGGATTGGTGCTAGATGGTACAGATGAACAATTATTCCCTATTCCTTACACCAATATTTTAGTGCTAAAAAAAGGGCGTGGTACTTATACCGACTTCAAAGGTTTCTTCTCTATTGTGGTCGAAAAGGGCGATACCATTGAATTTTCGGCAGTCGGCTACGAAACCGTGCGATTTGGGATACCAGATGATTTGGAAGACAATCGGTATTCGGTGGTGCAACTCATGACAGAAGACTTAGTGAACTTGCCCGAAACGGTCATCTTCCCGTGGCCAAGCCGCGATCATTTCAAACTCGAATTTCTAGCCATGGATGTCACCCCAGAATTACAAGAATACGCCGCGGAAAACTTAGCTTCTCAGACCTTGGAGCAAATGCGAGAAAATGTACCCAAAGACGGTCGAGAAAATGCTAGTTTTTATTTACAACAGCAAGCCGCCAAAAACTACTACATTGGACAAAATCCACCGATGAATATCTTCAATGTAGTTTCTTGGAAGAAATTTTTCGATTCTTGGAAAAAAGGTGACTTTAAGAAGAAAAAAGAGGATTGATGGTATGTTTATCTGAATAGCGAAAGTAGTTCATAGGCTTTCCCAAAAGGAAGATTTTTGTTTCGTAAAAATCTTCCTTTTGAATTGAAATTGCCATTACTTTTTTTGATAAACTCGCCCAAAGTCAATAGCAGTTTGGACTTCTGGATATGAAATTTCCTTACAGCTTCACCAAATTTCCCAAAGCACTATAAGGAATAGAAAACTCCTGCTCACCTTGCACATAAGACGCAATTTCATAAAGTCCGTAAGTGAATATAATACGATCTTCCAGTAGTCCGAAATTATCAGGAAGGTAAAAAATATTATCCTCGAAATCATAACCTGCCTGATTCAAGCTCTCACTGCTGGCAATAGCCATTTCTTTTCTAAAAAAATCTTCCGCTACTTCCAATAAGGCTTCTTCCTGAGCTGGCACAAAAACATCTGCTTTGGTAATCGCACTCCCTGTTTGAGGGTCAAAGTTATTGTAAGTCGTGCCATATAAGCCGTGCGCTCCACCTGTATAGCTGTAAAAGGTAGTTTTCACACAAAGTACATTACCAGTATTGTTA
>JBCDKV010000189.1:0-8239 GCA_038746215.1 Bacteroidota bacterium
AGTCGTTATTCGCATTATTCGTCGAATTATTGATCTGTTTATTACACAGATTCCCTTGATTTTACTCTTTTGGGTCAATGATTATCAGTTATACTGCGTTTGGGATAAAAAAGTGCATTTCTATTTTGACCACTTTGTAGAATTGATGAATTGACAAAATGCTGAATTGCTTACTCCCATCTTATAATTAGCAGGACTGCTAATTATACACCACGTCATCGTCAATTCGACAATTGAACAATTTTACAATTCGACCATTTGCACAAATTCGTCCTATTTGCAGTATAAACAAATAAACACATCAACATCATAAACAGAAAAAAATCTTGCGATTGCCTTAGTATTCCTAGCAGAATCGTTCAACGCTTGCCTTACTTCGCGTCTGCACCTCTAAAAATTCGACTAAAACGAATGCCTTTGAAGGGATTCCCTTCCGTAGCGGACATCCAGATGAAAAGTGGCTTTCCGACCACGTGGTTTTTTGGAACAAAGCCCCAAATACGTGAATCTTCCGAATTATGGCGATTATCACCCATCATCCAATAATAATCCATCTTGAAGGTATAGCTAGTGGTTGGTTCGCCATTGATGAAAATTTGCCCATTTTTGACTTCTAATTCATTTTCTTCGTAGACACTGATGATGCGAGCATAAGGCGCAAGATTTTGTGGCGTCAGTTGAATGCTTTCCCCTGCTTTAGGTACCCAAAGTGGACCAAAATTGTCGCGTGTCCACTGATAGTTAGCTGGGTCGTGTGGGAAAATTTGAGTGGGACGATCGTATTCGGGCGTGAAAATAAAAGGCTCAATCTGTATATTTTTATCCATCGCCTGCACCTTCTCCAATTGGTCGTTAGAAAGAATCAACATTCTAATGTTGCCCTGCCGATCTTTTTGCACATCTAGTACTTTGTTGTTGCCTTCTATGCCCCATTCTTCCAGTTTGGCTTCGTTGATACTCACATTGGCGGGATAGTTGATGAAGTAGCGATACTGTATCTCCTTGGGGTCATTAGCACGCTCTCCATTGATGTACAAATCCCTTTCCTTGACCTCTAAAGTGTCGCCTGGCACAGCCACACAACGTTTGATGTAATGATCTCTCTTGTCGATTGGGCGGGTAACTAAAGGTGCTTTTCCTGCCTTGATGCTCCTATTGTGGCTGGGATTACCCATTTCTACTGCTCCTCTTCGCACATCATATACGCTCCAAGTCCTACCTGGCATCACATACACACTGTCTCCTTCTGGGTAATTGAAGACCACTAAATCATTGCGATCTATGCCCTCCAAAGCAGGCAATCGCTTGAACTCTAAACTCGGACTTTTTAAATAAGATTCTCCACCAACCAGCGGCGTTCGGTTGTGAACCAGAGGAAGCATTGCCACCGTTTTTGGGGTGCGAATACCATAATGGGCTTTGCTCACGAACAAAAAGTCACCGACCAGCATGGAACCTTCCATGGAAGGTGTTGGAATGACGTAGGCTTCTATCAAAAACATGCGGATGAAAGCGGCTGCAAAAACTGCGAAAATGACTGCTTCTGCCCATTCTCTCGCACCGTTCTTTTTATAAGGATTATTGGCTTGCAATTTTTTGATTTGTCGGGTATTGTTTTTCTCAATAGCTTCTTCTAGCTGATGATTGTAGTCGGCTTCCATCTCCCGACTTTTGCCCAAGTATTTTTCTTGATCGCTAAAAGCCAAATAAAGAAAATAAAGCGGACTAGCGACGACCGCCAAAGCACTATGAATGAATTGGTATTTTCCGAAACTGCGCACTAAATCTACCGCCATGTTGGCATAGATAAAAATATTGACGATGGGGAGCAATAAAAGTGCTGCCCACCAGTCTGGACGACCAATGACTTTGCACCAAGTGATGAAATTGAGTCCAGGCACTAAACCTTTCCAGCCTTCTTGCCCCATTTTGGGGAAAAGAAAATATAGTGCTATGCTTAGTACAATATAAGAAACAATCAAGAAAATTAATATACTCATTACTGTTTGCTGTTTTTTCGAAGGACTTTTAGCAGCGAAGCCGCAAATATAGAAAGAAAGTTTTAGCCGTTGGCCGCAATTGTTTGAAAAGCCCAAGAACAGCGCAAAGATAAGCTATTTTAAAGGCTTAAAACCACTGTCCCATCGACCTACTACCGTCTTTTTTCGACCAATAGATGTGCTGCTTCGTACTCACTCCACGAAACCTTCGATGAACAAAACCTCTGATTTGCGCTGATGATTGAAAAACACCCGAACTTTCTTGCGAAAGTAGCCCAATCTTTGGGCATCATACACGATTTTGATGCTGCCAGTGGAGTCGGGTAGGAGTGGTGCTTCGTCCCATTCGGGAGCAGTGCAGCCGCAGGTAGTGCGAATTGTTTCTATATAAATTGGCTCGGAATGCGTGTTTTTGTAGTGAAAAAGATGTGCTTTTGGTGTCCCTTGCGCTAGTGTTTCAAAATCGTATTCCGTACCATTCGTCCATAAAACGGCAGTGTCCGTACGGACTAGTGCATATAGGAAAAGTACCGCGAGAAGTAATTTTTGCATAAGCATCGTTTAAGAAGTTTTTGGTAGTACTCAAAATAATTTGTATTTTTTGAACCTATCCTTGCCATGCTACAAAAAACGAGGTCGAACGCTTTGTAGTATCATGGTTTTGGCTAGCACTTATACTTTCACAATTACTTAACGCTGGTTAATAGCAGTTTAAAAGTGCGGCTAAAACGACGATTGACTCATCCTTTTGTTATATATTTATAGCCTTGTGCGAAGGCTCATTTTTGTCGATATTTTACTTGGAAACAGCCTGAGTCGATGCAAGAAAATTGAGCAACAAGTATGCTCAGTAGGTTTCTTTGGACTCTTTTCAAGTATTGCTCAAAATTCGTATACGCCTAATACTTTATATCTGCCTTCGTTCAAGGGAAGGACAAATCAAAAACAACGACGATGAAAAAAATAATAATTTCGGTACTACTAGCTTCCTTTTTGATGGCCAGCTGTTCTAACGAAGCACTACTCAATCGTAGAGAGCGGCGTGTGATCGGCGTTTGGGAATTTGAGAAAGCTTCCTTCAAAGAGGATGGCGACATTTTTAGAGACAACCTGAATGACGAATTTGCGGGAGATGTTATTGAATTTTTTCCAGATTACACGGCTGCTTACGACGATTTCTCCCTAGGGGCTATCTTTGAAGGGGAATGGGATCTGTACTTGGATCGTTTTGATGACGGAGACGAATCCGATGCGGAGTTTTTCCTAGACATGCGCTTTTTTGATTACATCAACGGAGAGGAATTTTCTTATTTTACCAACGCTATTAGACTCACTAACAACAACATGACTTTAATTGCAGATACCCGCTCTGGGCAGTTTCGGTTTAAGTTGAAAAAACTAAACTAGTCGGATTAGACCTACGCAGCCACAAGCAAACATTCACCTATCCAGTGAATTGAACTTCTCGTTACTACAATCACAAGATATTACAATAAGGAATGGAACTTACAGAACCGATACTTTGTTTTCTCTAAAAATTTGTAGTGATTAATTAAAAAATTATTAGTTTTGCGCTCTATTCAAAATTGGATCGTGCAAATACTAAATTGGTCCCGTAGCTCAGCTGGATAGAGCAACTGACTTCTAATCAGTAGGTCTCAGGTTCGAATCCTGACGGGATCACTTAGCCTAAAAATTAGATCATAAACAACTGATTATCAGTGATCTAATTTTTGGGCTTTTTTGTGCCTTGAATGTTTTTAGTACTGATGTATGTATTGTTGTACAGCATTGTATAATAATGTACAATATACACAATTGGTTCATTGTTAATACTTGCTTTGTACCGTAGAAAAAATCCGCGCTCTATTTTTTCACCTAAACGGTACATTATTAAGATACTGATTGCATTTATTGGTTGAATCTAAGAATTAAATATTCTGCCTTCCGAATAGCATATCGAAATTTTCCCTGATCATCTCGTCTACTAATTTTCTTAATTTCTTCTGCAATCCTAGAAGAGGTTATCGAAGTAGCTTCAAGAGTATTCAAGGCACGTAAAACCACATAAGGATTTTGGCTAGAAAGTAAGTTTTCAATTGTTGTTTGAGCCATTACTTTTGACTTTGTGTTATATAAGACCTCTGCTGCTATAACTCGTACATCGCTACTTGAGTCGTTTAACAAGTGCTTTAATTCCTTATGAGTAGTCGCCTTCAAATCAACTCCTCTTTCCTCTAGAATCAAACAGCCCATTGCGCCCCAAAAACGAATAGCAGCCCATTCACTTTGCATATATTTTTTGAGTTGTTTTTGGGTGGGATTGAGTGTAGCTACTTCGGCGGCTTTGATAATGTCTGCTAAAGGCAAAGAGTTGGCGTAATCCTGATAGATCATTCCTTTGTCTTCTTTTGCTGCATACAGTTCTCCTTCTGGGATGAAGCCAACATCCTTAATATTTTTTAGAAAATGGCTTAAATCGGATCGCATTTGCAGTAGTGTAGTTTGGTATTTTGGATCACTAGCTAGATTGTTGACACAGTCAGGATCGCTAGGAATATGATAGAGTTCTTCTGGTGGTCTAGATCGAAAAAATGTGGCTTGTGCATTTGTTAATTTTCCTTTTAGAAAAGTAGTTTGCCATGCTTGGACATTAGCCGCTCTCCATAAAAATCGAATGTGCTGTCCGTGTGGTCGATGCGGATTAAAATTGCGGACGTAGCGAAATTCTTTGTTACGGATGCTACGAACCAAGTCATAACTTTCATCCATTCGATCGCGAAACCCAAAAGTGAAGTCAGTCTCAGTATTGCTGTCTAGAAAGTTATTACCTTGCATTTGTTTGGGTGTTTCTATACCTGCTAGCGCAAGTAAAGTGGGTGCAAAATCTATAAAAGATACTAGACGATCCGTAGTTGCTCCATCATTCGCAGGAGCAAGATGTTTGTATTCTTCTGGAAAATAAATCATCAAAGGAATCTTAAGACCTGATTCTAGCACAAATCGCTTACTCCCTCCTAATACACCACCATGATCGCTAGAATAGATAATGATGGTATTATCTAATTCTCCTTGCTTTTTCAAATCTTCCATAAAAGCAGCAAATTCTAAATCCAGCATTTGCATACACTCGTAATACAAAGCTAAGTCCTTGCGAATTTCTGGTAGATCAGGTAAGTAAGGAGGAAGAATAACGTCAGTTGGATCAATTGGATGAATCGTTTTGATTAACGAATCTACAGTTTCGGTGGACAAATCCTCAAAGGTCATTTTAAAGTAATCGTATTTCTTATCGTAATCATGAATGCGCCCCTCATGCGACATCCATGTATTATAAAAAAGGAAATAAGGCTGAGCTTGCTTTTTGCCCTTGAAAGCATCTTTAGCGTGCCACCAATCATCTACATCCCAAGTGCCTGCTTGATTGGGTATATTATAGTCTCGTTTAAGACGAAGTGTAGTGAAATAACCTGCTTCTTTTAAATATTTCGGGAAAAACTGAATACTTTCGTTAATAGTCACTTCTTCCCTCATATGCTGCGTCCCAAGCGTGGGTGGATACATCCCTGTGATCATAGTGGAGCGAGAAGGTGCACAGACGGGAGCATTGGAAAAGGCATTGGTGTAAGTAACACTTTTCTTTGAAAAGGCATCTAAGTGAGGCGTCTGTACTATACTATCCCCATAAGCTCCCAAATAGGGGCTATTGTCTTCACTTACGAACCATACGACGTTTGGACGATTTTGGGCAGTAAGTAAAAATGAACTTAGAAGGCAGAAAACAGATAAGATATATTGATTAAGTAGATGCATAAAAGTAATCTTTTTTGACACTGAGAGACGCTAATTCTTGCTATTTCTTTTGTCTAGTAGAACAAATATTGTCCTTTGAAATTTTCGTTTTTAATTTTTCATGTCTGCTCTGGTGGCAACTCTCCTTTTTGTTGTTTCTCATATGTACCATATTGTCGTTTTCCATTGATGCTGACATTTTTGAGTTGTAATTTTTTGACAAAGTTGTATCTCAAACCTTGTTTGGCACTTTTGATTTGAATATTATCAAAGCTAATGTTTTCTGTAAGCACATCTTGCCAGCCAAAGACTCGAATGGAGTTTTTAGTTTCTTGGATAGTCAAGTCTTTGATGTAAATATTAGAAAAATGAGGAGGATAAAGAGCAGTCGTATCATAAGGTACTCCTTTTATCCCAAAGGTATATAATACCCCTATTATTAAACGCTTCAAAAAATTTTGTCCCGATTGGCTTTCCCAAAATAGTGATTCTTCGTATTGATTCCGCTCTTTTTGCCGATTTGTATGATAGTTTACCGTACTTGCTGGTATATCTAGCATTTTCCCTATCTCCCTGTTGCTCTTTTCCGGAGATTGCCTTTGCGATTCAAATATTTTAGACCATATTGATTTCATATTTTTTGTCACAAATTTATGATTTCTTTTCCTCTTTTTTTGACAACTCCTTTTGAGCTATTTGAACAAGGTTAGACGGGTAGCCTCCAAACAAGCTCTAGAATACGGATTATCTCTTATTTTTTGTTTATTTGTGTTTCAGCAAAATAAATTTGAATACATAGATGAAACAATTTTTCACTTTCATTGCACTAATCCCTATTAGCCTCATCAGTTTTGCGCAGGGCAATATGCACAAGGCAATTGATAAAAAAGCAGATGCCATCGAACAGCAAGTGATTGAGTGGCGACGTGATTTTCACGAGTATCCCGAACTTTCCAATCGAGAATTTGAGACCGCTAAAAAAGTGGCAGCGCACCTGAATCAGCTTGGTTTGGAGGTGAAAACAGGAATTGCACATACAGGCGTGGTCGGTATTTTGAAAGGTGCGAAACCTGGACCAACGGTTGCATTGCGTGCTGATATGGATGCCTTGCCTGTCAAGGAACGAGTGGATATTCCCTTTGCCTCGAAAGAGATTTCTACTTATCTGGGGCAGGAAGTTGGAGTGATGCACGCCTGCGGACACGACACCCACGTAGCTATGTTGATGGGAGCAGCCGAAATTTTGACGGGTATGAAAAATGACTTGGCTGGCAATGTGGTATTTATCTTTCAACCTGCCGAAGAAGGCGCACCTCCAGGAGAAGAAGGTGGTGCAAAGCTGATGGTGAAAGAGGGACTGATGAACGATATTAATGCGGATGTCATCTTCGGATTACACATTGCTTCGGGTATTGAAGTGGGAAAAATCCGCTACAAACCTGGCGGCGCATTGGCAGCAGCAGATCGTTTTACAATCAAAGTCGAAGGTAAACAAACGCATGGCTCTAGTCCGTGGAATGGCGTAGATCCAATTGTCGTATCCGCTCAGATTATCAATGGATTACAGACGATTATCAGTCGCCAGACCGAATTGACCAACGAGGCAGCCGTCATTACGGTGGGAAAAATACAAGGTGGCGTTCGCAACAATATTATTCCCGAAAGTTGTGAAATGATCGGTACGATTCGTACGCTCGATACCGCAATGCAGCGTATTATCCACGAAAAGATTGAGCTAACTGCTACGAAAATTGCAGAAAGCTCAGGTGCAAAGGCAATAGTAGATATTCAGGTGGGTTATCCCGTCACCTTCAATAGTCCTGAATTGACTAGAACAATGTTGCCGACTATTTTTGAAACCGCAGGCGAGGATAATGTGCTACTTTCGCCCGCTCGAACGGGTGCAGAAGATTTTTCTTTCTTTGCGAGAGAAGTGCCGGGCTTGTTTTTGTTCTTGGGCGGTATGCCCAAAGGTATGAGTCCGTATGATGCTGCACCTCACCACACACCCGACTTTTTTATTGACGAAAGTGGTATGAAATTAGGTGTTCGGACACTTTGTAATTTGACCTTAGATTATATGAAACTGCATCCAAAGCAGTAGCTGCTGTAAATATTCAATTAGGTATGTTCGAAGAGAATTACTGAGCATACTTGCTGCGCGAATTTTTTGCATTGACTCAGGCTGTTTATTAGGTGAAATGTTAAGAAAAGTGAGACTTCGTACACTCCTAATATTAATCGAGGATACGATGACAGGCAAGCTTAGCGTTGCCCGTTATCGTATCCTCGATTGAGTATTTACAGATACTTTCAAAGGCTAATTACTATTTAGCAGTCAAACTTTAGAATTGCCCATATGAATATCATTTTAGACTTATTGCAATTTCAGACAAAGTTGAAGTATCGAGTACGCGACGGCAAATCGTTACTTTTTGATCCAATTC
>JBCDKV010000190.1:0-8228 GCA_038746215.1 Bacteroidota bacterium
ATCATATTGTGATAACTAATGTTACTGGTTCACAAGCAAGTCAAGAATACAAAGGCTCTGAGGCAGAGAGTAGTTTTGAAAAATTCAGTTGCAAAGTTACTTTTTTGGGAAGCACTCTTAGTGTGTGTGAACAATTGGCCGATTTTTTCAAAACTACTCTCTGCCTCAGAGCCTTTGTATTCTTGACTTGCTTGTGAACCAGTAACATTAGTTATCCCAATATGATGGTATTTTACCTATCTTTGACTAATACTGTACACGCAATAAGTCATCGTGAGAATGGCTGAATTCACCAGAACTAAAAAAGAAAGCCAAGCAGATCGCGCAAGTCAAAGGCTTACAAATCCGCAAGACCAGTGTGACGATACGGATATGGACAGGGGCAAAAATAAAAATCCCAAGCTACTACGGTAGTCTCAAGCCAAATTATACGAAGAAGCGGAAGCGTCGTCGCAAAGTAGGTCCAAATGGAACAGGCTATCATGTGTTACTCTACTACTGAGGCTTTTTGGGCAAAGTGAGTCCTTGTTTTTATAGTATGATCGGCTTATTGACGGTGGTCTGTCCTTCGTTTTATCTAGTAGTCAAAGTATTGGAGTAACTCAACACGATATGGAAAGAACCCAAGCTATTGGTGGTCCATCAATTAGGCGCAGGTGGGCGGATAGATCGAACCGCTCTTCCGATATATGATACGGTTTTAGGTAGTGCAAATGCGGTCTTAATGGAGGCGTTAAAAAAGCAGCTATGAAATGGATAAATTACCGCATTAGTCAAGCGAGTTAAGGAACTAGGAAAGGGTAATCTGCCGAAGGTTGATAGCTTGATGGACTACTTTAAAAAACAATCTTATCTGTTCAATTACAGTCGATTAGAAGAACTTAACTTACCCTGTGGTAGTGGAATTGTAAAAAGTGCCATTCGAAGAATTATCAATCTTCGATTCAAGAGTCCTTCTTGTTTTTGGTATCCCAAAAATGTAGAATCACTTATGTTTTTAAGAGGGGTGGTTCTAGCAGGAAGATGGAACATTTTTGTACAAAATTTCACTAAACTTAGGGTATAAAATTATTGGATTACACCCATTGTAAAGGAATTGTAATGGCGGATTCAACTAAGGAAATACCATAAACAAAAAAAGATCAGGCACAAGTACCTGATCTTTAAAATTGATATTTTTTCTTAAACGACTGCTAAAATGACTGCTGAGGATTTTTTCTTTAGCATCTTTCCTTGACTGTCAGCACTTTAAAAGACCGTTTAGTTGACCCACTAGGACTCGAACCTAGAACGACAGGACCAAAACCTGCTGTGTTGCCAATTACACCATGGGTCAATCGGACTGCAAATTTAGGAGTTTTTTTAATTGGATGAAAGTCTATCGCAAAAAAAACACTTAATTTTTTTCGTAATTAGGGTAAAAGGCTGAAAATAGGCGTCAAAACGGTCACGAAAAAGTAACTCCTGAACTGTTTGCACAATTCAGGAGACCAATATCAAAACAGCAGGGTTGATTAAACAACCATATCTTACGGTTTTGGTGGATACGATGCGAAGTGCTATACAAGACGCTAAGTTTTTCGGAACGATTTTCGCGAAGCCTGCTACTTATTTTTCATGCAGTCATTTGAGATATTAAGCTGATGTACAGCTTTGGATTAGGACAAACAACTTGCTATGCTTATTCTATAAAAAATTTGGACGCTACAAATGTGATGAAACGCTATGAATAAGTTGACTTTTACTACAATAATTATGAATAGAAGGATGCGAAGAACATATACATTCAACCAATTTGTTTCAACAATTCTTTTTAAAGTCCACTGACGCGTCGGATAACTTGATACAAACGGGTGTGTTCGTTCACATCTTCTACGAAAGGATCATATTCTAAGTGGTTGGCAGAAATCAGTTTGAGTCTTCGTACGCGACCCAAGCGATCTGCTACTTTCTGTACGTATTTGATCCAAACAGAACCGTTATTTTTGACGGCGTACACTTTATTATCTTTGATATCATTCATCAAACCAATTTCCCGACAAATTACTACATCACCATTTTGAATGATTGGTTCCATGCTATCGCCATTGATCGGAAAAGCTACTAGTCCATTACCGTACAAACCTGGCATAGAGAAATACTCTAGTGACTCTGCGGCTGCACCACCGCCTGTGTCAATAGAAGTACCTGCAAAGGCTTCTGTAGTAGTGAATAGTATGTTCCCAGCGTTTGGATTGGGCGCAAAACTTTCCTGTACTTTAGGCAGTTCCATACCAAAAGGCGAACCGACACCATCTATCATGTAGGATTCGTTGATACCATAAACACGGCACAATGCTCTGGCGTGTTTGTAGTCGATCACACGTTTATCTTTTGCATTGAGAAATGCCCTTACAATGTGTCCGTAGGCACGATTGCCCAGTATTTTCTCTGCAAAGTCCCCCATTCCTTTACCGCCTCTGTCATTTTTTACAATTTCTCCACGCTCTTCTAGTAAATTGAAGACTTCAATAAATCTTTCGTTCAGTTGTAAGCGATCTTCTCCTATCATGTTGATGCTATTGTTTTAAATTCTGTTGCAAATTAAAACAAATAATTTAAAAACACAAAAAGTTTCTACAAAAAATTTCTGTTTTTTGATTTTTTATTGCCGCACTTTAGCCGTTAGTGGTTGGCATTTAGCTATTGGCTGATATCGCGCAGCTTGAACACAGTGGATTTATTCACGCTTGGTCAGAAAGCAGGAGTGTGCGTAAATTTATCGTACTGATTTATAATTACTTGCGAACCAAGCCAACAGCTTATAATGCGAATAACGACTGTACAGATTTCATTTTTCTTGACATTTGACTCAGGCATACTTGTTGCGCGATCTCAAGCACTTCACTAAGTTTCAAAAGTTTAGTAAAGCTGTTACTGCTATAAAACAGAGTGTTTTAACCCGTTATTCGCATCAATAGCAAAATGCTAAAGTCGAGCTTAGAAATAGCACGATTTTTCTACTTTTGCAACTTAAACTAGGATACAACGTTTTTCTACTATACACAAATGATTGTCCCGACCAAATAAACATGAGCTAAAGGGATACGAAAGAAAAAAATAAAACATTGATATTTAAAGAATTAAATCTTAATGACCAATTAATAGATGGATTGGACTCGATGGGATTTGAAACCGCTACGCCCATACAAGAGCAAGGGATTCCCATCATACTTTCAGGAAAAGACTTAATTGGCTGCGCACAGACAGGAACGGGTAAAACTGCCGCTTTTCTTTTGCCCATTTTACATCAACTGACGGAACAACCACAAGAAAGTGTGAGTACGCTCATCTTAGTACCGACACGGGAACTTGCCATGCAAATTGATGAGCAATTGGAGGCTTTTTCTTACTTCACCAACATCAGTTCTATTCCGATCTACGGTGGGCAAGGTAAGAATGCTTTTGAGTTTGAAAAGAAAGCTCTCACGCAAGGTGCAGACATTATCGTCGCAACGCCTGGGCGACTGATTGCCCATCTAAATTTGGGCTATGTTCGCTTTGAGGAGGTGAAGTATTTTATATTGGATGAAGCCGACCGTATGTTGGATATGGGTTTTGTGAAAGACATCCGCAAAATCAACAGCTACCTGCCCGAAAAGAAGCAAACGCTTTTGTTTTCTGCAACGATGGCAAAGGAAATTAAGAAGTTTGCGCTTTCGCTCTTGCACCAGCCTGAATTCATTAGCCTTGCAGTTTCTAAACCCGCTGAAAACATTATACAAGCGGTTTATCAAGTGCACGACGATCAGAAACTCCCTTTACTGGAATATGTGATGAACCCCACTCGAACGAAGAAGGGCTTAATCCTGATCTTTTCCTCCACCAAAGCGGGTACGAAAGACATTGCTCGAACTTTGCAAAGGCGTGGGCTAGACGTGGCGGCTATGCACTCCGATTTGGAACAAGAGGAACGAAAAATTGTGCTGCGAAAATTTGAAGCAGGACAACTTCCCATCTTGGTGGCGACAGACATTCTTTCGCGTGGTATTGATGTGGACGGTATCCGCCTAGTCATCAATTACGATATGCCTGGCGATCCCGAAGATTACATTCACCGAATCGGAAGAACCGCACGAGCCGATGCCAGCGGAACGGCAATTTCTTTTGTCACTAGAAAAGACAACAGAAGGCTCAAAGCCGTTGAAAAACTAATGGAAAAGAAGGTGTATGCGCTGGCACTTCCCAAAGACATCGCGGAGATTCCCGAACCCCCTAAGAGTAGTCGAAAATACGGTAAGAAGTCTTCTACTAAAAAAGGTGGTAGTAGGAAGAAAAAAGGAAGGAAAAGATAAGGATAGACTTGGCAAGTTTTAAAAACTTACCAAGTCTCTAGCTTAAAAAAGTATCGCTTCTACCCATCATTTCACGTGGTCAAGGTAGCTGCTGGAAGGACTGACTAATTCAAAGACATGGGAACTTCCATCAACAAAACCTTAGCGTCTTGGTCTGCTTGAATATCAATGCTGTTGGTATCCCAAATACCGAAGCCATCTCTTTTATTTAGTGCTTGCCCCGCTATCGTGACATTACCTTCCAAGACAAAGGCATATACGCCATTTCCATCGGCTTTCAAATCATAAGAAAATTTGCGACCAGCTTCTAGATCCCCTAAATGAAACCAAGCGTTCTGGTTGATCCAGACACCTTCGTCCTCTGAATTGGGCGAAAGAATTTGGCTCAACTGATTTCTCAAATCTTGCTGCTTGAGCGTGATTTGATCGTAGCGTGGCTCGACATCTTTCTGATTAGGGAAAACCCATATTTGCAAAAATTTGACGGCTCTGTCTTTATTTTTGTTGTATTCGCTATGGAAAACTCCCGTTCCTGCACTCATCACTTGCACATCACCCTGCTTGATGGTCGTCACATTCCCCATGCTGTCTTTATGCTCCAAATCACCTTCTAAAGGGATAGAGATAATTTCCATGTTGTCGTGTGGGTGCGTCCCAAATCCTCGACCTGGTGCTACGACATCATCGTTGAGTACTCGCAAAACCCCAAAATTCATTCTTTCGGGATGGTAGTAATTGGCAAAACTAAAGCTGTGATGTGAATTTAACCAACCGTGGTTTGCTTGTCCTCTCGTATTCGCTTTATGCAATATCGTTTTCATTGTTCTAATTTCTTTATTTGGTAAATGATTGAAACCTACTTGCGCTTTTTCTAGTGAAGTCGATTCCATGAATTTGTCGTAATTGGATGTTTTGAGTTTTACGTTTTTTGCACGCATGGCATTACTAGCGGTTGCTACGCCTGCCATTCCCAACAAACTCTTTTGAATAAATTTTTTCCGATTCATCGTCTCTTCGTTTTTGTTAGTAACGGATAAAAAATAAGTTTCTCATTTTGACCGAGCAGGTTTTGTTCTGCTACTACTCAGCAAAAGGGATGCAAGGGTTCCCTTTTCTGAGTCTAACGTAGGCATCCTTTCGGCTAGCGAAGCTTTTCAACACAGTAGCAGGACTAAAGATGCCGTCATAAATTGGGAAGTTATTATTTGCCCGTTACTTAATACAAAGGTCAGGGAAAAAAGCAGGTGAGTAAATATGAAAATCAGACTAAGGCTTATGAAAATCCGAGATTTACTCATTACGGACGCATCGCTTAGTTAAAAAGACTATCTTTGAAGTGCGGAAAAGTTCTTGGTTACTTTGTGGAATTGCTGAACTGAAAAAATGTTGAATTGATTGTTCTCATTCAGGCGTGTACAGAGTTTTAAGCTCGACTTTAGCCATTAGCAGTTGGTATTTGGCTATTAGCCGATAGCGTTTATTCCCATTCCGTTAAAAGAGTGGTATCTTTTATTTTGCATAATAAATTAATTATTAGTGCTGTACGAAGATATGAGTCTTAGTTTTGTTAACATTCTACTGGGAAACAACCTGAGCCAATGCAAGAAAATTGGGACTTCGTATACTACTAGTTCCCATCCTACAATTAGTAGACGCTGCTAATTGTAGGATGGGAAAAATCAATTCGACAATTTTACCATCCGCGCAGACATACCCCTTTTACAGCATATACTCCTTTCAGGATAAAAAAGTACATTTTACTCTGTTGACATTTTTAAGTACAAACTATTACGTGTACTTTCAAATTTGGCGGCATCGAGCCTGTCAAATTTGATCAAGGTTTTTTAAGGGAGGTGTCGACCTCCTCCTCAGCGAAAACTTACCATAAAATCTAGCGGTATACTTCATCAGGTTGAGAAGTAGACAATTTAGAGGAGCGTATTTTGTTTCTGAACGAAGAAGTCCGCAGCCTGATGAAGTATAAATGATGTGAACAAAACCTATCTTTTTTCAAAAATGAAAGCACTTTTTCACCCCGTTTACAGTATACATTAGCCATTCACACTTATGAAATCACTACTATATTTGACTTTTATTGGACTACTGAGTATGTACAGCGTTTCTATGCTTGGACAAGGACAGTCTGGCACAGAAGAGCCACCTTATTACATCAAGAGCATCTTTTTTGGTGGTGGCAGTTACTACATTGACGAGCAGCAAGTCAAAGAATTACAAGAATTTTTAGATCAGTTTGATCCCATAGAAGAATATGAAATTTTTATCCAAAGCCATACCGACAATATCGGAAGTGTGGAATACAATAGTTGGCTGTCCAATCGAAGGGGAGAAATGACGAAGTTTCACATTGTAGATCACGGCATTCCACAGGAACTGCTGACCAACGAAGATTTTGGAGAATACGCGCCTGATTTTGACAATCAAACATGGAAAGGGCGACAAGCCAATCGGCGCGTAGATGTTATTATCCGTAGGATAGTGCTGTAGATTAGTGGTTGGGTTAATTTCAAAGTGTCTTTTTAAGTTCAAGCGCAAGTGTCAAGTACAAGTTCAAACGCAAGTGTCAAGTACAAGTTCAAACGCGTGAGTACGAAGAAATTTAATAGCCATGCTTGCTGCGCGATTTTCTGGCATTGGCTCAGGCTACAGCCAAATAGTTAAGAAAGACAGGACTTTATACAATCCTGAAAAATATCTAGTAGTCTAAATAGTACTATGCATCATTCTTCATTAGGTAATTAGTCGTATACGAAGTTTTTAGTAATGCTCGAAATAGGACTTGGTCAATCACTTGAGATCGCGCAACAAGTATGCCTAAAGGTTTTTTATGGACGGAAACACAAATTTTTTTAGAAAAATTTGTGTTTCCGTCCTAAGAGACTTGCTGAGCATACTTGTTGCGCGATTTTCTTACATTGACTCATGCTATTTTTGAGTAAAATGTTAAGCAAGATAGGACTTCGTACACGCCTAATTCCTAATTAGGAAATGATGAAACAAATAAAATCGAATTGAGCGTCCATGAAAGTACCCATTAGCGTAACGATTATTACGAAAGATGAGGCGGAAAATATCGAAGCTTGCATACAAGCTGCGCTACGTGTAGCGGACGAGATCATTGTCGTAGATTCGCTTTCTACGGATGGCACGCAGCAACTGTGTCAAATTTTGGGTGCTACGGTCATCGAACGCCCATTTGAAGGCTATGTGGAACAGAAAAACGCAGCCGTGGCGGCAGCGAGTTTCGATTACATTCTATCGCTGGATGCCGACGAAGTCTTAAGCGAAACCCTAATTCAGTCCATTCTAGCGGTTAAGTCCAATTTCATTGCTGATGCTTACGAAGTCAATCGACTCAATAACTATTGCGGTCAATGGATTCGGCACAGTGGATGGTATCCAGATCGAAAAATTAGACTGTTCGATCGTCGAAAAGCAAAATGGGGCGGCGGCAGATTGCACGAGCATATCGTATTGGTAGCAGGTACAGAAAGTGCCGTCTTGGAAGGCGATCTGTTGCATTATAGCTACAAAAATATTCCCGATCACCTCAATCGAATCAATCGCTATACTGATATTATGGCTTTGGCGGCTTATGAGAAAG
Source organism: Bacteroidota bacterium (assembly GCA_038746215.1). Taxonomy (GTDB): domain Bacteria; phylum Bacteroidota; class Bacteroidia; order Chitinophagales; family Saprospiraceae; genus JAAUTG01. The sequence continues at coordinate 7,957 of JBCDKV010000190.1, forward strand.
GCAAGGCAGCAGGATTAGAGAAAGTCGTCTTCAGTCCATTTCTCAATTTTGTGAAACGCTATTTTCTCAAACGTGGTTTTTTGGATGGCTACTATGGTTTTGTCATTGCCATTATGGGGTCTTATTATAATTTTATGAAGTATGTGAAGTTGAGAGAGTTGAATAAACATAAGTGATTGGCTGTTGGCTAATTTTTGACAAGTAATATAAGGACTTTTTTCCATTTTCAAAAGTCCCTTTCAGATAGAAACGACCTCATTTCTGTCCAGAAG
>JBCDKV010000191.1:0-8222 GCA_038746215.1 Bacteroidota bacterium
CGTATGGCATTGCGTACAAGCGAAGGTCGTACTAGCTAGCACCTCCCAGGTCGTATTGACGCGATCTATCACGGCTGCTACTCTAAATTCTTCGTTATCCGTCCCCCCTTCATCATTGGTCATGGTGTTGCGATGAAAAGCCGTAGCGAGGTATTGGTCGTCGGTTGGATTAGTCAATAAATCACCTGCTAACTGCTCGATGATAAATTGGTCGTAAGGCATATCCGCATTGAAAGCTCGAATCAGCCAATCTCGGTAGCGCCAAATCACTCTGGATTGATCTCTTTCGTAGCCTTTGGTATCCGCATAGCGCGCTAAATCCAGCCACATAGAGGCCCACTTTTCCCCAAAGTGAGGTGAGGCGAGTAATTCATCTACCAAGGATTCGTAGTTTTCATCAGTTGGATCAGTCAGAAAGTGAGCGGTAAGACTATCGGGTGCAGGAAAGCCAATGAGGTCTAGCGCAACTCGTCGGGTGAGCGTTCGAGCATCCGTCTGAGGAGAAGGACGCAAACCCTTCGCTAACATTTTTTCAGCAATAAATTGATCTATCGGGGTTCTGCCCCAATCTATTTCTACTGTCGGAACGGCTTGCTCTTCTACCATTTGATATGCCCAATGCTCGCCCCAGTTTGCGCCCTCTGCTACCCATCGGGTCAGTAAATCAATTTCTTCCACGGACAAAGGCTCTGCTTGATAAGGCATGCGTTCTTCGGGGTCTTCCAACGTCAATCTTCTGATGATTTCACTTTGATTGGGGCGACCAGGTACAATACCAAATTTACCCGAAGGTAATTCTGCCAAGGCTTCTGCCTCAAACAACAGACTGTAGCGCCCTTGCTTCTTCACCCCACCGTGACAACTGATGCATTTTTTATTGAGAATCGGTTTGATCTGTGTGCTAAAGTCCACCTGACTCGTGCGGAAAGGCTGCTGACCAATCACATACCACCCAACGGACAAGACCGTAAGCACGATAATAATCGTAAAGATGCTCCTTTTAGACACTGACATTCCTAAATTGAAGTTTAATTTTCCCAATATTAGCTAAGAGCTTGTTTGGAGTACTATCTTCCTGTAAACCAGTATTTTTCGAACCTGACTTTGAAAATAATCACTGCTAACCCCTCCGCGAAGCGGTTCTCTCGCTTAAATATTCACTGAATATTTACCTAAAGGATCGCTCGTTCATCCCGATAAAGTCGCTATTATTTTCTTCGCAAGAACCGTAAACTACTGAATTACAGTTCAATCCTACTCCAAACAAGCTCTAAAATAGAAGGAATCTATAACATCAGCAAATTATTCTATGGCTATCATCTTTTTTTGTACCCTAAAAATTGGGGGATATAGTATTGTTTCCTTATAATAGTAGGCGATTAAGCACTCAAAAAACCCAATTATAAAAATCATAATCACTTACTATGAAACAATTATGCCTTATTGCACTGCTTTGCCTAACGGGTATCATTTATGCACAAACGCCATCTGTACTTGAACCTTTAGATGTCTTTGATTTAGAGTATGCTTCCGACCCACAGATTTCGCCCGACGGGAAAAGTATCATCTACGTCCGCAACTTCAAAGACATAATGACGGACAAGAATCGCTCGAATCTTTGGATGGTTTCAACGGATGGAAAAACCCACCAACCGCTGACAGCGGGGATGCAAAATGACCGTTCGCCACGCTGGTCGCCCGATGGAAAAAAACTACTGTATGTGTCCGCCAAAGAAAAAAGTTCACAGCTATACTTGCGTTGGCTGGACAGTGGTCTGGAAGCACGCTTATCGAATCTAGCGAGTACACCATCCAACTTGACTTGGTCGCCTGATGGAAAATGGATTGCTTTCAGTATGTTCGTGGAGCAAGCTGCTAAACCACTCGTTCAACTGCCAGCCAAGCCCAAAGGTGCAAAATGGAACGAACCACCCAAGTACATTGAAAAGATGAAGTTCAAAGCAGATGGCTCACCTGATATCTTACCGACGGGTTATCGACACCTTTTTGTGATTTCCGCCGAAGGAGGTACGCCTAGACAGATCACTTCGGGCGATTACAACCACAGTAGTCTAGCTTGGAGTCCTGATGGCAAAAGCTTATTGTTTTCTTCCAACCAACAAGCCTCATGGGAATACAATCCAGCCAATAGCGATCTGTTTTTGATTGATGTTGCTGATGGTAAAAAGAAAACGCTCACAACACGCATGGGTCCAGACCAAGTGGTAGGCTATTCGCCCGATGGTCAGATGATTGCCTACACGGGCTATGATGAAAAATACCTCGGCTTACAACTCAGTCAAATCTACGTAATGGATAGCGATGGTAAGAATAGCAGATGTATCAGCACTGCTTTTGATCGAAGTGTGAGCAATGTCCTTTGGAGCGGAGACAGCAAGGGCTTGTATTTTCAGTACCACGATAAAGGCAATTCCAAAGTTGCTTTTATGGACTTAAAAGGAGAAGTAGCGGTGCTGGCGGATAATGTCGGCGGCTTATCACTTGGTCGCCCGTATAGCGGTGGACAATTCAGTCTTTCGCCCGACGGCATGTATGCTTTCACCCAAAGTACCCCTGATTATCCTGCCGATATAGCAGTTGGGAAAAGGAGTATGAATCCTAAACGACTCACTCGCCTGAATGATGATATTTTTGCAAACAAAACACTGGGCGCAGTAGAGGAAATGTGGGTCAAATCTTCCTTCGATAATCGTGACATTCAAGCGTGGATTTGTAAGCCTCCCAATTTTGATCCGAACAAAGAGTATCCTCTGATTTTAGAAATTCACGGTGGCCCATTCACCAACTACGGCGACCGTTTTTCAGCAGAAGTGCAGTTGTACGCAGCGGCTGGCTACGTCGTGGTTTATGCCAATCCCAGAGGTAGTACGAGTTACGGTGCGGAATTTGGCAATTTAATTCACCACAACTATCCTAATCAGGACTACGATGATCTGATGTCGGTGGTAGATGGTGTGATTGCGAAAGGATACGTAGATGACGAAAACCTCTTCGTGACAGGCGGTAGCGGCGGCGGTGTGCTGACCAGTTGGATCGTTGGAAAAACGGATCGTTTTCGAGCAGCAGTCGTGGCTAAGCCCGTCATCAATTGGACGAGTTTTGTGCTACACGCCGATAATCCAGCCTTTTTTGCGAAATATTGGTTTGGTGCGTTTCCTTGGGAAGAAGGACAGCAAGAAAAATACTGGCAACGCTCTCCACTCTCTTTAGTAGGCAATGTGGTGACACCGACAATGTTATTGACGGGAGAGCAAGATTACCGTACACCGATGTCAGAAACGGTACAGTATTATACGGCATTGAAATTACGAAAAATCGAAACCGCACTCGTGCGCATCCAAAATTCGGGACATGGCATTGCTAATACGCCTAGTAATTTGATGGCAAAGGTGATGTACGTCTTAGGTTGGTTTGAACTGTATAAGGCTTAGGTGACAAAGCTACTACTGTAGGGTATCAATTGTAGATGCGATATAAAAGCAGAAGTTTACAAAGTTCTGAGTTATGCTTGGAATAAATTAAAGTAAGTCCCTTGAGATCGTGCAACAAGTATGCCTAAAGGTTTTTTATGGACGGAAACACAAATTTTCAGTTATTTTTTAGGAAAAATAACTGAAAATTTGTGTTTCCATCCGAAGAGAGTTACTGAGCATACTTGTTGCACGATTTTCCGACATTACCTTTTTATCAAATGAACGCTTGCCAAATTTTTGAAAGACTTCACTTGATAAATACTAGATCATTGATTTGATGAATCGGTGATTTGAAAAACATTCACCGATTCATCAAAATGATCAGATTACTTCACACTTACTTTCAGCGTTCGCACGCCCTCTTCTCCACGCACATGCACAAAGTACGTTCCAGCCGCAAACTGAGCTAAATCGTAAGTCAATCGCTCGCTTTGCAATTTATCGTAATTGTACATCTGAATGGTACGTCCTTGCACATCTAGGAAGCGAATCTCAACATCCTGCGCTTTCACGAAATCCATTTCTAGCGTAATAAATTCATCTGCTGGACTTGGATAAATCTTCATCTTATTTTCAGCAGCTAAGGCTGGTACAGTAGAAGAAACCAAATCTGGATCATCACTAATCGAAATATCTACCAATGGTACTACATCAAAACCAAAACCAACGACACTAAATTCACCAGTATTCCCTACGTCTAGTACAGAAGCATATCTAGGACTTCCGTCGAATGTAGATCGAATGAACATAGATTGATAATTAAATTCTGTACTACCAATCAACTGAAAGATTTGGTCGTCATCCGCTTCGTACTGAATGACCGTGAAATAATAGGAATCATCTTCTAAAGGTACGCCTCCATCCTCTACATCTATATTCATCGGTACCGTAATGAAGCCTTCTTCTGTGCCATCAAAAGTATAAATATTGAAAGCAATTGGATCACCGTTGTACTCCTCAAAATTAGCTTGGAAGTTTTCGTCCTCATCGCCTTCCCATTTGTAGGTCAAAATATTGACGGAGCGATCAACCAAATCGGAAGCATTATTCACTGCAAAGCTGACGTAACGTCCAAAGAAGCCATTGCCATTTGGAATATAATAGCAGTTGCCGTAGGCGTAGGAATTATCAGCAGCAGGACTAATAGCAATCAGTCCCACATTATTAAACCACTTGGAATAGGTGGTGTCCGACACCCCAAAATTGAAGATACGTGTGTTGTCAGATGGATTATCGTCCGCATTCGCACCATTAATGGCATAAGTACCTTCATATACGGCTATTTCATCTGCTGGCGTAAAGGTATTTTCAAACACAACATCCTCAGAAGTAGAATCTACCCCGATCAGATCAATAGATAGTTCTTCGCTAAACACACTTTCGGAAGTGGCTAAATTGGTAATATCAACGCTAAAGGTAACATCTTCTTGCGGTTGAGACCCAACATTAGCAATGTCTCCCAAGAAACCGAAAGCTTCTACCTGACTAGCAGGCGTCACCGTATTGGGAGCAACGGCAAAGAAACTAGCACTAACACTGAGATCATTGGCTGCTCTCGCATCTTCGTTGACAATTGCAACATCGTCTATCTGCCAAGCATAGCCACAGCCTGTCAGATCGCCGCCATTTTCGGTACTGCCGTCGGACAAGAATCGAAAGGCAAACCAGTAAGAAGATTGTCCTGCAGCTACGGATGAAATATCAATATTGATGGTTTGTGGGTTTAATTCAGAGGAAGAAGTACCGTCTCCAAATTCGTTCGCCTCTATACCAGGAAAGACTTCAAAGGACGTCCAAGTCATAGAATCTGTGCTGACTTCTATGGTCGGGCGGTCATTGAAACTTCTGTAGAAGGTCTCGAATTGCAAAAATACCACGTCCAAATCCGAGCCATCCAGCTCTGGCGAAACCAACCAAGCTTCTTGATTTTCAAAGCTACAATTCAAGTCTGAATCAAATACCATCCAGCCATTAGCAGCCGTCGTCGATTGTATTGGAGGGATAGCAAAATCACCAGTTGGACCAAAGGTTGTATAATTCCAGTTAGCACTTGATTGTCCATTTCCCTGTATTTCAAGCGCAGACCAATTGTCGGGTAAACCACCGTCAAAGGTCTCCGTGAATACTGCATTTTGTGCATTGGAAAAGATGAAAACAAATAAAAAAGAAAGGAGTAAGAAATTTTTCATTAATTGATTTTAAATAATTAAAAAATAACATTGGATTCTCTAGGTAACGCCTATTGGGTACAAATTGTGTGAATTGCAGCACAGAAAAAATAAGATTCGTCGTCTTTCTTCCCTTTTTCAGACAAGTTTAGGCACATTATTCTAGAGTGCAAGCGCAGGTTCAAGTTCAAAAGCGACGAAGACAAAAATCTTGTTTTTTTGAAAACGCTTGCAAGTGCGTAGTACATTGAATTAATATTTAGGCGTGTATGAAATTCTTGAAATAAATTCTGGTAAAGCTCCTGAGATAGCGCAACAAGCATGCTCAAAGGGTTTTTATGGACGGAAACACAAAATTTCACTATTTTTTTCAGAGAAAAATAGTGAAATTTTGTGTTTCCGTCCGAAGAGATTTACCAAGCATACTTGTTGCGCGAATTCCTTGCATTAACTCAGGCTGTTTTCAAGTAAAATGTTAAGAAAAATGAGACTTCGTGCACCCCTAATTGATCTCTAAGTGTACACAAAATACTGTTGAGAAGAACAGCATTTTGTCTGCTTTAAGGAAAAGGAATCAAACAAGGATCATAAATATTGGAATACACACAACGAAGACCACTCAATTTACGTCTAACTAGTAAAGGAACTTGTAAAAATAACCTAAACATCATAATCACTGATTTTTTCAATTCAATTTATATGCTTCGATTTTTATTGATTTTTGCTGCCCTGAGCATAACACTAACACCCCTTCAAGCCCAAAAAAAGAACAAATACCTCAGTGGACATTGGAAGGGATACATCACACAAGGCAGCTTGGAAGCCACTGTTGGACTACCATTTGAATTGTATTTGGAAGCAAGAGGAAGTAAAGTGAAAGGTAGAACCTATATTCATCAAGAGGACGGCGAAATCATAGAAATGGAAGTGAGCGGCGTCATTTATTCCGATCATTCTATTTATTTAGAAGAGGGTAAATTCGTAGCCACCGCAGGCTTTGAAACCACGCCTGATCATACGAAGAAGTATCAATTTGTTCACACGCGCAGTATTTTTGATTCAGAAAATACACTAGATGGCTACTGGCAAGAAATTATAGAAACCCCACTTGCCCTTAAACGAAAACGGGGCAAAATCTTTATGCGTAAGGTAGTGGAAAAGAAAGCTTGAATAAGAGGACTGACTTGTGCAATTAGAAGTCAGAATCACAGCATTTTTCTTGACATGTTTACCTGAATCGCAAAAGTAGTTGACACTTTTGCTATCAAATCAGGAGTGTACGAAATCTCGTTTTACTTGAAAACAGCCTAAGTCAATGCAAGAAAATCGCACAACAGGTATGCTCAGTAGCTCTCTTCGGACGGAAACACAAATTTCAACTTATTTTTCTCCAAAAAATAAGTTGAAATTTGTGTTTCCGTCCATAAAAAACCTTTAAGCATACTTGTTGCGCGATCTCAGGAACTTTTTAGGACTTGTTCTGAGTATTGCTCAAAACTTCTACCTTCTGACCACTCTTATCTTAATTCAAGCTAGCTAAACTCTCCTCCAAAATTTTCACCCTTGCTTGTCCATCTGCCAACTTCTTGCGTTCTTTTTCTACGACAGCGGCAGGCGCATTATTGACGAAGCGTTCATTGCTCAACTTTTTCTCCACCCCTTTTAGGAAGCCGCGTTGGTGCGTTAGTTCTTTTTGCAATTTTGCTCGCTCGGCAGCTACATCTATGGTGAGTTGGACTTCCAAGAAATATTTTTCCGTACCAGAAAGAAAAGCAATCGTACTATCTAGCTCATCTGCATCCGTGAAGCTCAAATCGGTAAGATTTGCCATTTTGACGATCATGGCTTTCAAGCCTACTAGCTCATAAAGCGAAGTTGAAGCATCAGTTTGATGAACGAAAAGGGGCAGTGCTTCTTTAGGCGATAAGCCCTTCGTATTGCGAATTTCCCGTACTTTAGCAGTCAACTCTTTTGCTTTCTCTACTTTTTCGATCATCGCCTGATCGTAGGAATCCGCTTTTGGATAAGTACTAACGATGCAATCTTCTCCCTGCTTCCTTTCCTTTAATTGATGCCAAATTTCTTCTGTGACGAATGGCATGAACGGGTGTAGCATCGTCATCAATTGCTCGTAAAAGATGATCGTTTGATCCAAAGTGGTACGATCAATGGGCTGTCCGTAAGCAGGTTTTATCATTTCCAGGTACCAAGAACAGAAATCGCCCCAAATAAAATTGTACAGCGTCATCAGTCCCTCTGAAAGTCGATAGGTCTCTAGGCTTTGTGCCAGAGATTCGAGGGTTTGCTGCAATTTGTGGTCGAACCATTGTGCTGCCAGTTGATTTACTGCACTTGGCGCATCTTCGCTGATCTCCCAACCCTTTATCAAGCGCAGCGCATTCCACATTTTGTTGCAGAAATTACGCCCTTGCAAACAGCGTTGACTTTCGTTGATGACCTGCTTCGTTGCCTTATCAATGGGCGCATCAAAAATAATATCATTGCCCGCCGCACCCGAAAGCAACATACCAAAACGAACACCATCCGCCCCGTAGTTATC
>JBCDKV010000192.1:0-8098 GCA_038746215.1 Bacteroidota bacterium
ATTCGCTACAGTGCTAATCATCACGACTACGATGAAACTTATGCTTACTACAATGATTTACGCCACGATGAGGAGGAAATGTATTTCAGGGTGCTGGCTAGAACGAATTGTAAGTTCAAGATTCAGCTATTCAAGGAATGCGAAAACCACCACCAATACCCAACGGTTGAATTTGAAAAGCCTCATACTCATCAGGAAATTTGCAAAGGAGAAGACTTATATGTGAAGGTGAAGGCTCATAGTCAGCACAGTATCAAGCACGTAAAATTGTATGTAAATGGTGAATTAGTAAGAACGGAGAACAGCGCACCATACGAGTGGGGCAGACCACATGCACAGGATGATCATTGGTTGAACCACATGCAGCCAGGGCACTACGAATTGAAAGCAGTAGCAGAAGATCATCATGGCTACAAAACAACCAAGACTTTTACTATTACGGTCAAGCATTGCAACAATGGCGGCGGACATCACGGACCAGACGTACATTTTGATAATTTACACGATGGTAAGCGTTTTCACAGACATCAAGACCTCTATGTGAAAGTGAATGCACACGATCACGACGGCGTTGAATATGTGAAACTATATGTGAATGGACATTTTGTAAGAACAGAGAACAACGCACCCTACGAGTGGGGCAGACCACATGCGCAAAACGATCACCGTCTGAATCATATGCAGCACGGCACCTATCACATCAAAGCTGTTGCTAAAGATCGACATGGAAATACAACAACGAAAACCGTAACGATTTACGTTGATTGATTAGAGGTGTAAGAAGTCCTGAGTAATGCCTGAAATGAATTCTAGCGAGTCCCATTTAGATTGAGCAATAAGTATGTCCAAGGGCTTTTATGGACGGAAACATAAGCTCGCTGATTTTTTTAAGAAAATCAGCGAGTATTTGTGTTTCTGTCCGAAGGAACTTACTAAGCATACCTGTTGCATAATTTCTTGCATTGTATACTGCAAACGGGATAAAAAAGTGCTTCTATTTTTGAAAAAGATAAGTTTTGCTCACATCATTTACCGCTAGATTTAGGGGTAAGTTTTCGCTGAGAAGGTGTCGACCTCCTTCTCAGCGAATCAAGTTTTTTTCAGCGAGAATCGCTTCTTTACCCTTAAAAAAACCTTGATCAAATTTGGCAGGCTCGATGCCGCCAAATTTGAGTGCAAGCGTAATGATTTGTACTTAGAAATATCAACAGAATAAAATGCACTTTCTTGTCCCGAACGGAGTATAGATTTATTACATAAGCGTAGCTCAAAAATATTCCAATTTCAATCAGAGTAGACAACGACAGCGCATTGAGCCTAAAATCATACCCATCAAACTTTAATAGTAGCTAGCAGACGCTTACTTTTGTGAAACCTTACTGCTGATGCTATGAGATGTTTCTTCACATTTTTTCCTACTGCTACCTATTACATTACACTTCTCTTTTTACTCCATTTGTCCACGCCCATCCATGCCCAAAAATACGCTTACACGCAATACCACACCGACTATCTAAGTCCATTTCAAAGTGCAAAAGCAGTTGTGCAAGACAGCTTGGGCTATCTCTGGATCGGTAGCCAAGAAGGACTTTTTCGATTTGATGGTGCTGATTTCAGAGATCGGTCGGATCGCCTCAAAGGTCGTCATATTCATGCTTTCACAGACCATTACTTCGTCAGCGATGGAGGACTCTATCGCATGGAAGGAGATAGTATCCACTTGACGCTTTTGGCAGCCTTGGAGCAAAGTGATAGTACGCTATTTTATCCCAATCAGGTATTTGAGGCAAGCGATGGAATGCTTTGGATTAGCGAAAGTAATCATACCGCCGTGCGCTACAACAAGGTAAAGCTTGAAAAATTCAGTCTATCAAGTAGTAAGCAAGCCAACCAAATTCAATTTCAGGAAGACCGCTGGGGAAATGTCTGGGCTTTGAGTTCAAAAGATGGATTATATTTGTTTGACCAAAGCGAGCAAACCTTCGTTTTGAAGCGTCCGTTTGAAGGAGCGAAAACTTTTTCAGTGGTGGAAGATATGCTCTTGCTCGGCGGCAAAAACTTGCAGTGGTTTCGTCTGGATGAGCGCCATCGACTGAACAAGCTTCGACAATGGGATACTGGAACTGCCACAATCACTGCAGTTGCACAGGATAAAAAAGGGCAGTATCTTATCGGAACGGCAAAAAGTGGCTTGTTCAGCTTGGCGAATGAACGATCAGAACTGGAGGAAATATTTGGGGCAAACGATCCACAACGAGTAGAAGATTTGGACTTTGGCGATATCCATGACATTTACGTCAGTCCAGACTCGATTAGTAGCAATGGTGCGATTTGGGTAGCAAGCGATAATGGGCTTTGGTTGTTGCAAAGAAAGTATTTTGAAAATGTGGAATCCTTGCCAAAAGCTGCACCGAGAAGCATTGCCTGCAACGACAACGGAACAGTTTGGATTTCATACGCCAACCTCTATCAAGTGCAAAACGAAGACGATCAGTTTAAAGCAAGCGACTTTGAATTGGATGTACCAGTCAATACCGTTTTGGCAGATGGCAATGAAATCTGGGTGACGACTTCGGAGAAAGAGATTTTGCATTTCAGGAATCAATCATTGCTGCGAAAGTATGATCTAAGTGAGCGTGGAGAAGGACTATTTTCGCTTTACAAAGATCGACGCGCCAATATATGGTTTTGCCAAGCGCCTTCCTTAGAACCTATCATTGGTTTGGGCAAAATTGATGAAAAAGGGCAGCTTGTTTTCTACGAATCAGATGCTGGACTGGAAAGCAGAATTCTAGTACTCAAAGAAGATGATCGAGGAACACTATACGCCGCTGGCATTGGAGCAAACAGCTATCTGTACCGCTATGACGAGGCAACAGGTCGCTTCGAGAACATCAGTTTGACCCCGAATTTCAAGCTGAGCCTCAATTTTGAAGTACATGACATCGCCATAGATCATCGAGGCGTCATCTGGATGGCGACTACCGATGGACTGTTGGTCTACGATGGTGAAAAAGTGGTTCGCCTAAACATTCCACCGCTACAAAAAATAGAGGTTCGAGCAGTTTGCATTGGCGAACGAGGTAGTGTTTGGGCGGCTACTGCTACCAAAGGGTTGGTGTACTACAATTATTTGGAGGAAAACTACGTGGCTTTTGGTGAGGCTAGTGGTTTACCCTCTCGCATCAATATATATCGATGTTTGAAGCGCGACGCTAGCAATCGAATTTGGGTTGGCACGGGAGAAGGTGTTGTGCATTCTAATGTCAATCAATTGACGCCTGCCGTTTCTATCGCTCCTCGAATAACTGCGCTAAAGGTCAATGATAAAAACCTCGACCTAACCACGGATGTAAAGCTATACGAGCACAGTCGCCTCGATGTGGAATTCAATACCTTAGCTTTTCCAGGCGATCAAATCCAGTATCAATATCGATTGCTCCCAGCCGATGAAGCAGATTTTGTCGGAGAAAATGATCTATGGCTATCCCTCGCTAATGAAAACCGCTTATTGTTGCCCGAACAAGCTTTGGGTACTTATTTATTGCAAGTTCGAGCCAAGCAAAAAGGTGGCTACCTATGGAGTCCAATCACCAGCAAAAGAATCGTGGTGCAACAAGTTTGGTACAAAAAATGGTGGATCATTGCGGGGGCATCGGCTTTGATATTATTCTTGTTTGGGAGTTCTATTCGTTTGTTTTTATTGCAAAGAATACGCGCATTGGAACGATTACTCAGTCGCCAAAAGGCAGAATTAGCGGTCAAGGAATCCGTTATTCAGGCACAATACGAAACCTTGGACGATCAGCAGGAAGAGCTAGCGGAAGCGATGTCTAACATTGCGACGCTGTATCTGATTACGAGTAAAATTGAACCCAATGCTTCTTGGGAAGCCGTCATAGAAGCGATTGGAAAAGCTATTGAGCAGGCTATCGGTATCGAAGCTTTTGAATTGGCTTTTGTCGAGGATACCAGTATGAAATACATCGGATACTCCAATCAAGAAACCGACAAATTTACAACCAGATCGGGTGCTTTCAACCCTAAAAACAGCTTGACTTCTTTCGCCTTAGCCAACGAGCAAGATTTGCTCATCAACGATTTCGACGAAGAACATTTGAAATACGTTGCCAAAAAGAAACGCTACCGTTTTCAATCCATGCTCTTCATACCTTTTCAATTGTTGCACGGACAAAAAATCGTGATTTGCGCTTACCACACTGCGAAGGCTCAGTTCGGAAAACGCGATGTGCTCATGTTAAAAGTACTAGCAGATTATTTGCGATTAAGTACTCGTGATGTGTTGAAATGATGAGTAATTAATTAAACACTCAGAAAAGCAGCTAGTATAGCTATGTAATCCGCTTCTCTTTTATTCTGCAAGCTGAGATGAGTAGTCTAAAGTAAGTGTATACTAGACGTCTGGTGTTCAAAAGTTTTGAAACTAGACGTACTGTTTTTTCCTATTGCTATACGATACTTCTTTGATGTCCTTAGGTGGTCTTAGATGGTTCAGATAAATGTATTGGAAACCATTTAAGGACATCTAAGATCACATGAGAAGTGGCTATATAGATATTGGATGTAATAAACCCTAATACTAGACGTCTACGAAGGCTCATTTTTTTGAGATGTCGAATCAACAATTAAACAATTCAACAGCCTCATCAGCTTACTTAATCACAATCTCCGTAGCGCCCCAACCATATTTATGGTGGTATTCATTCTTGAAGGTTTTGATGTTGGGATGATGTTTCAGGCGTTTAGCGATTTCGTCGCGTAGTTTTCCTTTACCAATACCGTGAATGGCAAAACATCGCTCCGCACCGATGCGGATGGCTTTGGCTAAAAAATCATCAAAATGGCGCAATTGGGTGCGCAAAATTTCTTTTTTATCCAAAGCATCTGGGTATGCCACCAATTGATGGATGTGCAAATCAATTTCACCAGAAAAATACGCTAACTCTTCCACATCGTTCAAAGGGTAGAAATAGCTGTCTTTAGGGATAGCCGTAGGTTGCGCTTTCCGTCGGGTGTAGGAAGATAAATTTTCGCCAGATTTTTTACTGCTTTCCTGTGGTGCTTGATCTAGCTTTTTGAATAGCGTATAAAGATGCACCGATCGGTTGAGTAAAGGTGCGGTGGTCTTTTTGGCAAAAAATTGCTGTGGTTTGATTCTAAATTGCTTGCGATATTCGCTACCCGTTTCTTGGGTGGTCACCTTCCAGCAACTCACCGTAATGCTGGGTTTATCATTGAGTTGTGCGTAGCTAATCGTACCAATCAAATCGGTTGCGGTGGACTGCATTTTATGGTTTCTTCTAAGGAGCGTATGCTTATTCAAGCGTAGTTCAAAACTGTAGATCGCATCACTAGAAGTATCGTTGATCAGGTAGAGATCAAAGGCTTCTACCACTTCTTCCTGATTGTATTTGGGTAAAAATGCTAACAAAATGCCCTTTTTGCTCAGAATCTTGTACTGGGTATTTACGCTAGGCGGCTCAGGTTTGGGCTTCACCTGTTTGCCCTTCACAATTTGTCCCTTTGTTTTGTGGGTATTGATGCGCTCTAAATTGCTGTCGGAAGAAGGTATTTCAATATTTTTTTCAGGAATGTAGACGCTAAAAAAGTCATCGCCCAGTACTTCTCGGATGACCCCTACATCGCCTGTGTTTTTTAACCTGACTTTTGTTCCTATGGCAAGTAACATGATTGATGCTTTTTTTAATCGTTATACTGCTTCTTAATGTAAATAGATGGGCATGATCTAAAATTAGTAAATCTACTGTTATTCGACAACTAAAATTGAAATTATGCTTGAATCCAAACCTTTATCTTTCGCTTTGCCTTCTACATTACTGGACATTTTTAATTTTTAACTAGGGGTGTAAGAAGTTTTTGGTGATGCCTAAGAAAAATTTTAGTAAAGCTCCTGAGATCGCGCAACAAGTATGCCCAAAAGGTTTTTATAGACGGAAACACAAATTTCAACTTATTTTTTGGAGAAAATAAGTTGAAATTTGTGTTTCCGTCCGAAGAGAATTACTGAGCATACTTGTTGCGCGAATTCATTGTATTGACTCAGGCTGTTTTCAAGTAAAATGTTACTAAAACTGAGACTTCTTACAGCCCTAATTTTTAACACATAGTCACATCGCTATAGAGTGCAGGCGCATGCGTCAAGCATAAGTTCAAAAGCAATAGAGACAAAAACTTTTTTTTGCAAATTTTCACAAGTACATAGTACGTAGAAGTTATGTCCTGATTTTCAGTAAATTATCTTAGTCTTCTTAGTGCCTTAGTGGTTTATTTTGCCCTAATGTCCAGTAGAGTTTCTCTTCTAATATCTAGCCTTCGCTCTGCACTTCATATTGTTCCACCTCAAACCCCAATTGCTGCAAATCTTCATAAAAAGCAGGATAAGACTTAACGACCACCATTGGTTCATGGATGAAAATACGATTCATCATAGCAAGCGGGGCAAAAGCCATCGCCATACGATGATCTTCGTAAGTATCAAAAACAGGTGCTTGCACTAATGCCTTTCCTTCGATCTGCATGGCATCGTCTCCCTTTGCGACTACTTCAACCTCAACTTTTTTCAATTCCGTTTGCAAAGCGGCAATGCGATCTGTTTCTTTGATACGCAGCGTTTCCAGACCCGTGAAATGAGCAGCTATACCCATGCCACCACAAATGACGGCAATAGTTTGTGCCAAATCTGGACAGCGCAAAAAATTATACACAAAATGAGCTTTGGGCGACACCTGATTTTTACTCAAATGAATCCCAGTTTCGGTGAAAGTTGTTTGTACCCCAAAAGCAGTCATCATCTCTGCCAGCACTGCATCTCCTTGCACGCTATCCTCAAATAAGCCCTGCAAATGTAAGTCCAGTTGATCCGAAAAAGCTGCCAACGCATAATAGTAAGAAGCCGCTGACCAATCCGCTTCCACTTTGAAAGGTTTTGCGCGATAAGTTTGTGGCGCAATACGAATCGTATTAGCTTCCCAACTGTGCTGTACCCCAAAATAAGCCATTAGACTCAACGTCATTTCGATGTAGGGGCGCGAAACCACCTTTCCTTCTAGGTGCAGTTCTAGTCCATTCGGTAGTTTCGGGGCAATCATTAGCAAAGCGGAAATATACTGACTACTCGTACCTGCCGAAATAGACAATTGATTGCTCGCGATGGTACTAGGACTCGCAATTTTCAAAGGTGGATAACCTTCTGCTTCCAGGTATTCAATATTGGCGCCTAACTGTTTCAAAGCTTCTGCCAATACACCAATCGGTCGCTGCTTCATGCGTTCTGTTCCCGTCAGAATTTGTGTACCTGCTTGCAAAGCGAGATAAGCCGTCATAAAGCGATAAGTCGTTCCCGCCGCACCTGCATCCAGCGTGAGTGGCTCGTCAGTTTCGGTGGTCGCTGTTTGTGTCAACAGTTGATTCAAAGTCACCGTATCCTTAGAATTGGATAAGGCTTCGATCTCAAAATGGTCTTCGCACAAAGCACGAATCATCAAAGCACGATTGGCAATGCTTTTCGATCCGTTCAGCCGAATCGTACCCTTAATATTTCGGTCAGATTTTGTTAGTTGATAGCGCATGATTATTTTTTACGAACTTCTTTATGTCAGTAATTCTTACGGTCTTTTAAGAGGTAGCCGTTTTCTACACTCTTCTCCTAGAAGGGACTAGATAGTCGTATCATATCAGGAAACGATAGCGGAACAAAAAACGATTCTATAGTGAGAATCGCAGTCCTTATGCGTCAAAGATATACAACTATCTGGCACGCAAGATAAAAAATAGCAATTTACCAATTTGCCTCACAACAGTTGAGAGCATCTGCTCCATAAAATAACTACTACTACAAGTTTCAAACTAAGTTTGATGAAAGATACGACACTCGTATGAAAGCCACTCCTGCTGAATAAGTTGTATGCTTACTAAATAACATAGATATACTCCATTTGGGATAAAAAAGTGCATTTTACGCTGTTGACATTTTTCAGCACAAACTATTACGTGTACTTTCAAATTTGGCGGCATCGAGCCCGCCAAATTTGATCAAGGTTTTTTAAGGACAAAGAAG
>JBCDKV010000193.1:0-8087 GCA_038746215.1 Bacteroidota bacterium
CTGCGCTGGCACAGATTAATAACTACCACAAAGCTGCACTGCCGCTGCTTTGGGTCATTCAGGCTTTCACGCGAGATATTGAATTATATCCCTACTTCGACACGACGCCCAATAGTCCAATTCGACATCCGCAAGCCGCCACTTTCGAGCATCAACGCCTTCTGCCAGACGGACGAAATTTGGTGCAGGTGTTGTGGCACAGTAAGAATAATTATCCTGATGCTTATGAGAAAATCTTGAAGGAATTGTGGCGACTCAATTACAACAATACTGCGCTACAATTCCATCGGACGAAAGAGGATCAACTAGAGCTGCTCTTTGTAGAAGAAGAACTGAACTTCCCAACTTCTATGCAGCAGGTTTCTGATGGTACTTTGCAAAATCTGTGTTTACTCGCTATTCATTTTAATCCTGATAGAGGACGATTTATTTGCATAGAGAAACCAGAACATAATTTGCCTGCATTCGGCAATAATTATGTCGTAAATTGTATGTATGAAAATTCATATGATAGCACAACTGCCTTTTTATTTACCTCTAATAAGCCTCAATTGATTAACTCACTTCGAGTGCACCATATCATTACGGTTACGAAGTTCAACCAGAATATATCTGAAATAGAAATACGCACAGAAGAAGAGCTGAAAACATTCTATGATGATGACCCGCTGTCAATCGTCAAAATGTGGAACAATGGAGAAATTGGTGGATAAGTAGGTGGATTTAAGTAAGCGTCACAATTTGAGCTAGCTATTTTTTGAGCTAAAGGTGCTTCAAAATCGTTGCATAGCCGTAGCTACGGAACTATTTTTAAGTGCTTTTATCTTAGAAAAGAGCCGTTCAAAAGTGTCGATTATTTGAGTCCACATACTTAAATCAAAACCGCAATGAGTAAGCGAAAAAAGAAAAAAGTACTGATTATAGAAGGAAGTGCGAGTACTGCGACTGGTGATCTGAAAAACGGTTTTTCTGCACTACTCAGGAATGTCATAGATCAAGACATGCCCAAAATATTCATGGGGAACGGAAAATTTCAAGCGATCAAACGTTTTAAAAAGCATAAAAAAGCGGATTTTTGCTTTTTGCTAATTGATTTGGATAAAGATGAGGAATTCAAGGAAGAAGAACTGAAAAATCTAAAGCTAGATCAGTACAAAGACTGGGTATTTTTCATGGTACAAGAAGTAGAAGCATGGTTCATATCGCAGCCCGAAGTCTTGGATCATTACTATCAAACGCCCATATCCAGCAAATTACCAAAGAAGCGTACACAACAGATAAAGAAGCCTTCTGATATTCTAAAATCAATTACAAAAAAAACCAAAAAAGGTACCTACAATAAAAAAGAACACGCGATTGCATTGCTGAAAATACTCGACGCCCAACAACTCCGCACCGACTTCGAAGAATTTGATCGTTTAATTGAAAAAATATTGAATCCGACTGATAAATGACAACGACAACAAACATATTGAATACCATACAAGAAGGCGTAGCGGCTGCCGTCAAAAGCCTCTATGACAGTGATTTCCCAGCAGAAAAAGTGACCATTTCCTCAACACGCAAGGAATTTGAAGGCGACTACACAGTCGTAGTGTTTCCTTTTAGCAAAGCAGCCAGAAAAAAGCCCGAAGCCATTGGCGAAGATTTGGGTAATTATTTAAAATCGCACCTCGCAGAAGTCGCAGATTTCAATGTCATCAAAGGTTTTCTAAATCTGGTGATTAGTGATGATTACTGGAAAAGTTTTTTGCAAGCCAATAGTGAAAATACCAGTTACGGAAAACAGCCTAGCAATGGTAAAAAAGTGATGGTGGAGTATGCTTCGCCCAACACCAATAAGCCCTTGCACTTAGGACACATCCGAAATATTCTGTTGGGTTGGTCTTCGGCGCAACTGTTTGAAGCGGCTGGTTACGATGTGATTAAGACCCAAATCGTGAATGATCGAGGAATTGCGGTTTGTAAAAGTATGTTGGCTTGGCAAAAATTTTCGGGAGGCGCAACACCCGAATCTAAAAACACAAAGAGTGATCATTTCGTTGGAGAATACTATGTGCTTTTTAATCAGAAATTAAGTACTGAATACGAAGCTTGGCAAGCCAGCGAAGCAGGAAAAGCCGTCTATGCCGAAAAACACAAAGCAGCACAAAGTGAAACCGCTTTTTTCAAAGCCTACAAAAATGATTACTTCAACGAGTACAGTAAGCTGGGCAAAGAAGCACGTGAAATGCTGCTGGCTTGGGAAGCCAATGATCCTGAAGTCCGTGCTTTGTGGGAAAAAATGAATACTTGGGTCTACGAGGGTTTCGATGCGACTTACGAAAAACTAGGCGTACATTTCGATAAGAATTACTACGAATCAGATACTTACATATTAGGAAAAGCAACAGTAGAAAAAGGGCTGGCAAAAGATGTTTTCTACCAAAAAGAAGATGGCTCAACTTGGATTGATCTGACAGATGCAAAGCTTGATCACAAGATTGTCTTGCGCGCCGATGGTACGTCCGTTTATTTAACGCAAGACCTCGGAACGGCACAGTTGCGCTACCAAGATTTCGGTGTGGACAGTATGATTTATGTGGTCGGTGATGAGCAAAACTATCATTTCAAGGTACTTTTTGAGTCCTTAAAACGCTTGGGCGAGCCATACGCCGATGCGCTCTATCACCTGTCTTACGGTATGGTCGATTTGCCGACTGGAAAAATGAAAAGTCGAGAAGGCACGGTCGTGGATGCGGACGATCTGATCGCAGAAGTGACCGCAGAAGCCCAAAAAAATGTGGAAGAACGAGGAGAATTAGCAGAACTGAGTGAAGCGCAGCGAGCTGACATTATTCGAAAAATTGCATTGGCGGCTTTGAAATTTTTCATCATCAAGGTGCAGCCTAAAAAACGCATGGTATTCAATCCAAAAGAATCGGTGGATATGCAAGGGCAAACGGGACCTTACGTACAGAATGCCTACGTACGCATCCAATCTATTTTGAGAAAAGCGGCTGCTACCCAAGGCGACTTTTCTGGTTATCAGTCCTTGGAAAGCCTAGAAAAAGATTTGCTAGCTAAGCTGTACGCCTATCCCGAATTGGTGAAAACCGCTGCGGAAAATTTAGATCCATCAGAAGTCGCCAATTATTGCTACGATCTAGCTAAGTCGTTTCACAAATTTTACCACGATCATTCTATACTGAGAGCAGAGTCGGAAGCTGCCAAGCATTTCCGTTTAGCATTGAGTAAGATGATTGCGCAGGTATTGGAAAGTGGTATGTTGCTGTTGGGCATTGAGATGCCAGAGCGGATGTGAGCGGGTAAGCTTGACTTTAGCCATAAGCTTTGGCTAAGGCTTCATAAATTATCGAAAGTGACTAGTTATGACAAATCAAACAGATAGAGAGGTTTTAAAATCAGTTGTCAAAGAAATATTGACAGAAGATACACGATTTTTCAAATCTATTGTTCAGGAGATTTTGACTGAAAATCAAATTATTGGCTCTGATAAGCAAAAGGAACGAAGCGCGAAACTAGAAGCAATGATAAAAGAAGATTTTGATCGTTTTGATGTCGTTTTCAAAAAATTAGCATGAGTTCTATCGCCTACTTGTATACAGATGATATTATTCTTATCAACTTACTAGTAGACATTGGTGTAAAACAAACCACTAGGAAACTCAGCAAATTAAGCTAATATACTGATTATCAGATATTAAACCTCGTTATCGGCTACTCTTCTAAGATCGGAGTTTGAGTTCACTGGATCGGTAAGCCCCTAGTATTGCCGAGCCTATTATTATTAACTACTCGGCAATCCTTGGGGCTTACCGATCAGTAGGCGTTTACAACTTTAGAATGGTAGCCATCCAAACAAGCTCTTAGTACAAACATCAATTATATGCAGGATAGACAAGAAATTAATGAAATCATTGATCGCTTACCAAATGAAGTTCTCAGTGATCTGCTGTATTATCTAAGGGAAGTCGAAAAAAAGTCTACGGAGCAAATGCGATTATCTATTAATTTGAATACAATTCTTTTAGAAGATAAAGAGGTATTAGAAAGGCTGGCAAATTACAGTACGATCAAATCTTAGCGTGGATTAGGACGTATTTAGTACAACGATGAGTGGCGTTAAAATCTATCAAAAATGCAAATAGCAACTATACATATCTCGTCATTCCTAACATTTGACTCAGATATAGTTCAGGTCAATGCCCGCAAATTGAGCAACAAGTATGCTCCGTAATTCTCTTCGGACGGAAGCACAAATTTCAACTTATTTTTCTTCAAAAAATAAGTTGAAATTTGTGCTTCCGTCCATAAAAACCCTTTGAGCATAATTGTTGCGCGATCTCAGGAGCTTTCTCGGACTTGTTCTGAGGGTCGCTCAAAACTTCGTACACACCTAATTAAGTTTCACAAGTTTAGTAAATGTATTGCCACAAGTTGGAGCATTTTACCCATTATTCGCATCAGAAAAGCATTTCCAAATCGTGCAACTATTCTACACAACAAAAATTGAGGATTCCATCGCTACACTGGCAACAGAAGAACTACGGCACCTGAATGTGCTTCGCAAAAAAGTGGGTGATCGCATTCAGGTAGTCGATGGGAAAGGCAGCATATTCGAAGCAGAAATTATGGCATTAAGCAAAAAAGATGCCTCCATTGTGGTGCAAAAAGTCATTCGGCAAGATCCGCTAGATTTTCAGTTGCACCTTGCGATTGCACCCACTAAAAATATAGCACGTTTTGAATGGTTTTTAGAAAAAGCAACCGAAATCGGAATACAAACGATTACGCCCATTTTTTGTAAGCATTCTGAGCGTAAAAAAATTCGTTTGGATCGTTTGGAAAAAATTGTCATCAGTGCCATGAAACAATCCAATCGAACCTATTTACCCCAACTGAACGCGGCACAGTCCTTCCCTGATTTTTTAGCGCAACTCGATAGGACCGACTCGCCCAATTTCAAATACATTGCACATTGTGAAGTAGGCAAAAAAGTCAACATGTGGGACAGCTACCAAGCCAAGCAAGATATTTTGATACTCATTGGTCCAGAGGGTGATTTTCATCCTACTGAAATCGAAGCTGCTCATCATGCAGGTTTTCAATTCCTTAGCTTAGGCGATGCTCGACTTAGGACAGAGACGGCAGGTATCGTGGCCTGCCACACCGTACAATTGATTGCGCAAATGGCAAAAGGATAATGTTGCACGATTCTCTGACATAGACTCAGGCTGTTCTCTGTTAAGAAAAATGAGACTTCGTATACCTCTGGTATAAAAATACTAAGAGCTTGTTTGGAGCAGGATTGAACTAGAAATCAGCAGTTTGTGGTTCTGACAAGGTGAAAAATTAACTGCATATCTGGATACGGAGTTTATTTTTCATGCAGTCAGGTTCATAAAATGTTGGTTTATAGGAAAATAGTACTCCAAACATGCTCTAAATCACCAAAAATGAAAAAGTGCCTTACCATTAAATGAAGCCTTACCAAATTTGTGCAAGACTCCATTTGATAAATAATAAAGAATAGAAAACAATAACTTTCGAAGTGACTGGTCTTATCCTAGTATCCAAACACGTTCCCTAGAACTGATCGACACTTTGATAGGCCTCAATTACCGCCATTTCACCTGCTTTTCCATCCTGAGCATTACCGTGTTCCATACCGAGTATGCCATCAAATTTTCGTTCGTGTATGTATTTGAACACATTCTTATAATTGATCTCTCCCGAAGTTGGTTCTTTGCGTCCAGGATTATCTCCAATCTGAAAATAACCGATTTCCTCCCAACAGGCTTCAATATTTGGAATTAAGTTCCCTTCGGTGATCTGCTGATGGTAAATGTCGAACAGTATTTTACAAGCTGGACTATTGACAGCCTTACAAACCAAATAAGCATGAGGGCTTTCTGCTAGAAATAAGCCTGGATGATTGCGGAAATTGAGCGGTTCTAGCACCATCACTAAGCCGTGCGGCTCTAATAATGCACTGGCTTGTTTTAAGCTCTCAACCACATTAGCCGTCTGATAGTCAGGGTGAAGTCTCAGATCGACATGCCCAGGCACAACTGTCATCCACTTGGCATTGACACGCTTCGCTACTTCTATAGAAGTTTTAATATCTTCCAAAAACTCCGCGCGTTTTGCTTTATCACCACTCGCCAGATTTGGTTCTTTCCAATAGATTTTGTGCGCAACAAAAACGCCCATTTCCATCCCCAAATCATT
Organism: Bacteroidota bacterium; assembly: GCA_038746215.1. Lineage (GTDB taxonomy): Bacteria > Bacteroidota > Bacteroidia > Chitinophagales > Saprospiraceae > JAAUTG01. The sequence continues at coordinate 6,235 of JBCDKV010000193.1, forward strand.
CATCGTTTTTGCCATCTTTTCCTGTAGCTTTAGCTCGCGTCCTTTCATACCATTATCTTCAAAAGCTTTGAAGCCTTGGTCTGCCATAAATTTTAATTGATCTATGGGATCATCTCCTGCCGAGTGCTTAAACATACCTAGATGTGGTGCATACTTTAGGCGATAATTATAGGTGCTAGCGGATGTGTTGTTGCTAGCAAAAGTAGGGGTGTGTGCTGTTGTTAAAGCAGCCGTTCCGAGTACACTGTTTTGTACAAATTTTCGTCGATTCATGTGTTTTGTTTTTGATGTTGAAAATTAGGGGCGTACGAAGTTTTGAGCAATACTTGAAATAAAGCTTGATGAAGCCTCTTGAACTCGCGCAACAATTATGCTTAGGGTTTTTATGGACGGAAGCACAAATTCTTCAGTAAAAATTCGTGCTTCCGTCCAAAGAGACTCATTGAAGATAAATCAGAAGTCCCATCAAAAATACAATTCATTTAGCACAAGCAGCGCAGTGAACAAAATATATTTTCATTTGGTTTATCTAAAAAATTTGTTAGACTAATCTAAATTAGTATTTTTGCAACACAAAATAGATTGATATGAGACAACAACTATACACGCTCGCCTGCTTACTTTTTTTGGCAAATGGCATTATACTAGCGCAGAACGCAGCGATCAAAGGAACAATTAAATCGGACGAATCAGCACTGGCTTTTGCTAGTATCCAAATTCAGGAAACGCAACAAGCCACTACGACCGATGAAAATGGAAGGTATCAATTTGAAGGGCTTGCAGCAGGAAAATATACCTTAGCAGTATCCTATGTAGGCTATTTACCCTTGAAAGAAAAGGTGGAACTGAACGCAGATCAAACACTGGAATTGGACTTGACGATGACGGCTAATGCTGCTTTGCAGGAAGTGGTCGTGACTGGTACGATGAAGCCAACCTTTGTGGGGGCTTCTCCGATCAAAGTAGAGGTAGTCACCGCTAAACAATTAGATACTTATATGCCAAGTGCCGCTTCCTCCGTCGTAGAAAGTATTCAAATGATAAATGGTGTGCAGGAAGTAGTAGCTTGTGGTGTTTGCTACACGAATAGTATCAGTATCAATGGTTTGGAAGGAGCTTATACTGCGATCCTAATGGATGGTATGCCGATCTATGGCAATTTGGCTGCCGTATACGGGCTAAATGGTATCCCAAATATGATTATTGATCGCATTGAAGTCATAAAAGGCCCAAGTAGCACCTTATACGGATCGGAAGCAGTAGCAGGTGTCATCAATATCATCACCAAAAATCCCGAAGATCAGCCACTACTTTCCGTCGACATTATGGGAACAACGCACCGCGAGAGTTTTGGAAATATTGCTTTTGCGCCCGTCATTGGGAATACTGCTGCCTATATTGGTTTGAACTACGCCTACATGAATGATCTAAGGGATAATAATGAGGATGGCTTTGGAGACAATATCAATTTGGATCGCTACTCTTTATTCACGAAGTGGAACATTGGGCGGAAGAGTGGAAAGGCATTCACCTTAGCAGGAAAATATTACTACGAAGATCGGCGGAATGGCGTGGAAGCATTTTTGAAGGATCGTGCTTATCGGGAGTTGAGGGGCGATGAAGCCATCTATGGCGAAAGTATTTATACGAATCGTGCTGAGTTGTTTGGGTCTTATGCGTTCAATACTGCTACTGATCTGAAACTGGATTTTTCTTTTTCCCATCATCTACAAGATAGCTACTACGGTAGTGACTTTTACGAAGCTAAACAACAAATTGCTTTCGCGAATCTCTTGTGGAACTTACCAAAAGACAAGCACGATATACTAGCAGGTATCACCAATCGCATTCAA
>JBCDKV010000194.1:0-8085 GCA_038746215.1 Bacteroidota bacterium
CGTGACAATTCCTTCGCAAGTAGTCCACTCTGGCAAAGCATTGACGGATTGTACGATTATAGATGTTTTTCAGCCCGTGCGAGAGGATTATAAATAGAAGGCTCGTAGATTTCTATAAATGGTATCTTTATTATTCCCGTTCCGTTAAAAAAGTAGTATCTTTTACTTTTTATAAAATATTAGCGTGCGCAACAAGTATGCTCGGTAATTCTCTTCGGACGGAAACACAAATTTTAACTTATTTTTTGGAGAAAAATAAGTTGAAATTTGTGTTTCCGTCCATAAAAACCCCTTGAGCATACTTGTTGCGCGATCTCAAGAGCTTTACTGAAATCTTTCTCAGGTATCACCAAAAACTTCGCACACCCTTAGTTTACAATCTTAGAATGGTAGCCGACTTTAAGACATACCGATTCAACAGCGGAATGGGAATAAATAAAAAAGGGTAAAGTACGTCGTACTTTACCCTTTTTTATTTAGTATTCAAACTATATTCTGGCAGCATTAATTATCCACCAAAGTCATCGAATGAAATATTTTCGTCTGGAACTCCTAAATTATCAAGCGTACGAATCACAGACGCATTCATGGCTGGTGGGCCACAGAAATAATATTCTACTTCTTCTGGCTCTGGATGATTTTTCAGGTACTTATCGTGTAGCACGCTCATAATGTAACCTTTGAAACCATCACCATTTTCATCGTCGATGTCTTCTTTCACCGTCCAATTGTCTTCTGGGAGTGGATTATCCAGCGAAACGTAGAACTTGAAGTTCGGAAACTCTTTTTCGATTTGGCGGAAGTCGTCGATATAGAACAACTCTCTTCTCGTACGTCCACCGTACCAGTAAGACACTTTACGATCAGTTGTCTTTAGGGTGTGGAATAAATGGAACAAATGAGAACGCAAAGGTGCCATTCCCGCACCACCACCAATGTAGACCATCTCTTTTTTCGTCGGTTTGATGAAAAACTCTCCGTAAGGACCAGAGACTACTACTTTATCTCCTGGCTTTTGATCGAAAACGTAGGAAGAACATACCCCTGGATTGACGGGTTGGTAGCCATCCCATTTACGCTTGCCACCTTCCATTTTAAATTTGAATGGAGGTGTTGCAATACGAATGTTTAGCATCACGATGTTTCCTTCCGCTGGGTGGTTGGCCATCGAATAAGCGCGGAAAATAGGTTCTGGGTTTTTCATTTTCAAATCCCACAACTTATAAGTATCCCATTCTCCTTGAAACTCGTCGGGCTTTTTACCCATACGTGGATGAGAGGTAATATCAATATTTTTGTAGTCCACTTCTACCTTGGGTACATCTACTTGTATATAACCACCCGCTTGGAAGTCGAGTTCTTCACCTTCTGGGAGTTGCACCACGAACTCTTTAATAAAGGTCGCCACGTTGTAGTTAGAGACTACTTCACACTCCCATTTCTTGATTCCAAAAATCTCTTCTGGAATGCCGATTTTCATGTCTTCTCTGATCTTGACTTGACAAGCCAAACGCTTATGCTCCGCCACTTCTTTACGCGACAAGTGGTTCATTTCGGTAGGAAGTACATCACCACCGCCCTCGTAGATGTGGCATTCGCACATCGCACAAGTACCACCACCGCCGCAAGCAGAAGGGAGAAACACATTCTTACCAGATAGGGCAGTCAGCAAGGTATCCCCAGGTTTGACCAGCATTGGATTTTCCTCATCCCCATTGATAATGAGTTTGACATCACCCTGTGGTACAAGCTGTTTTCTAGCGTAAATCAATCCCATCGCTAGGAGTAAGATGACGCTTACGAAAACGATTACTGCAAATAATAATACATCCATTGCTATATATTTTTCTATTACTGCTGTAGCAGCTAAATCTCTTTACAAAACATCGCCTCTTTAGAAAGAGCGATGTAACAATAATGTGTCGTCTTTTTCAAGTGACGACATTTTGTGGAATTTTCAGAATTAAATGTCAAGTTGTAGTTCTTACACTCGACTACTTAATTTTACTCTGTCTCTAGGGGTAAGTCGGTTAGATTGATACCACTTAAACTTAGAAAAGCAATACCCATCAGACCCGTTAGTATAAATGCCATTCCTAGTCCACGCAAAGGTGCAGGAACGTTAGAATACTGAATCTTTTCTCGTATGGCAGCAATCGCAACGATAGCTAAGAACCATCCAAAACCACCGCCTAACCCGAAGGCAAAAGAATCTGCGAAGTTATATTCTCGCGCTACCATGAAAAGTGAACCACCTAAAATGGCGCAATTCACAGTGATGAGCGGTAGGAATATCCCTAGGGCATTGTACAAGGCAGGGGAGACTTTCTCTACAATCATCTCTACCAATTGAACCATGGAGGCGATAACCGCGATGAATAAAATAAGTCGTAAAAATGTCAAATCCGTTCCCAGCAAGCCATCTTCACTGAGCAAAAAAGTGTAAATCACCCAATTGATAGGCATGGTAATACCCAACACGAATATGACCGCTAATCCCAGTCCAAATGCAGTATTGACCGACTTGGAAACAGCCAAATAGGAACACATCCCTAGGAAATATGCCAGTACAAGATTTTCAAAAAAGGCGGCACGAAGAAAAATTTCAAAAAAACCAGCCATAATATATTTTTTCAGAAGCGAGTAATCAGAAGATCGAAGCGAGTAGGGGCATTACCTATGATCTACTGTTAGTCAGTTTTCTATTTGTTTATGAAATATCAATCAATTTACGGTTGTAGGCACGTTGTACCCAAATCAGCACACCAATTACGAACATGGCAGCAGCAGGTAGTACCATTAAATTATTATTGGCGTACCAGCTCAACCAACTAATACCCGTGTCGGGATGTGTATTGATGATATAGCTGACTTGATCGTTGCTTTGTCCAATGATTGGAATACCCATGAGCGAGCCTTTCCCAAAGAGTTCTCGAATCACCGCCACGATGATTAGAATCGCACCGTACCCCAGTCCGTTCCCGAAGCCATCTACCATAGATCGCCAAGGTTTGTTTGCCATTGCAAAAGCCTCCAGACGACCCATTACGATACAGTTGGTGATAATTAGACCAATGTATACCGCAAGTTGTCGATAAATCGGGAAGTTAATCGCCCGCAAAGCCAACTCCACGATGGTCACAAGTGTCGCAATAATAATTAACTGTGCAATCAAACGCACCGATTTAGGGATATAATTCCTAAGAATCGAGGTAATTAAACTAGAAAAAGTACAAACGAAAACCACCGCTATCGACATCACAACCGATGGTACAACGAGCGAAGTTACCGCCAGTGCAGAACAAATCCCTAGCACCTGAACGGTAACGGGATTATTGTCATTTAGAGGGTCGACAATTAATTTACGTTCTTTCGCACCAAAGAGCGGTTCTTTTTCCTCGACGGGGGCGGGTTTTACTACTTTTTCTTCCTGATCAACTACTATATCTGCCATATTTTTTGTTGACTTTTTTGTTTGTTATGATTTCTAGGCTATGATTTTAAAGTCTATTATCTTTCTGTCTCCATCAAGGAAAACTATCCTTTTACATCAGATTTAGCATCTCCTCTTAATGGGCTTAGATAGGCTTCGTAATATTTCATACCTCTTTGTAGCATTTCCGTAACGCCATCGGCAGTTACCGTTGCGCCCGATATACCATCTACTTCGTACACTGGGTTTCTTGCTCCTCCTTTACGCACGATGACAGCTTTGTATTCGCCATTGTAGTCGAATATTTTTTTGTCGCTAAACTGCGCAGCAAAAACAGGGTTGTCTTTGATTTCTGCTCCAAGTCCTGGCGTTTCTCCCGCATGATCAAAAGAAGCACCTGCTACGGTGACTAAATCTTCCTTCAGCGCAACTGTTCCCCAAATAGCATCCCAAAGCCCTCGGCCTCTAACCGAAAGAATGTAAAATGTTCCAGCATCACTATTGTAGACATAGAGTGGCAAGATACGCTCTCCTTCTGGCTTTTTTGACTCTTTCGCCATATCTATTTCATCCGCTATGCCTGGATCTTCGGAAAGCACATTGCCATTCATATCCAAAGCATACTGCTTGACATCACTTTCAAAAATATTCAATACCTCATCATCGCTGTAGTCTGCCAGCGGCTTTTCCAAATAATCTTTTACAGAACTCAAAATAGCTCTTTTATTGAAGACATCCTCATTCTTCTTAGCAATTGGGTTCGTACTTTGCCGCATTGCCGTCAAGCCAACTGCTACGAGCCCCGTCATAATCCCAATAAATATTACTATACTCTTTGTACTTTCCATTTATTCTTTAGTTTATTAGTTAGATTTTCTAGGGCTAAATTTATCATTTGTTCGTCGAACGATCAAGAGCGCATTTAGGCTGCTACTACTGCTCGCTTTGCTCTACGATTCATGTTCGCTTTTAGAACGTAGTAATCAATCATGGGTGCGAACGTATTCATAAATAGAATCGCTAGCATCCAGCCTTCTGGATAACCTGGATTCATCACACGTACAATGATACCGACCGCTCCAATCAAGAACCCATAGATGTACTTACCAATTCCCGTCGATGCTGCTGTCACTGGATCAGTTGCCATAAATGCCGCAGCGAACAGCAAACTGCCCATAATGAAGTGATTGTACCAAGGCACTGCCATGAATTTCACGACTTCCTCATTCGGATCAAGACCTGGTGCAACTGCATTTAAAAACAAGCCCATCACTGCTGCTCCCACAAAAACTGAGAATATAATCCTCCAGTCTGCTACCTTGGTCAACACTAAGAAAACAATACCCGCAAGGATTAAGATTTTAGAAGATTCTCCAATTGAACCTGGGATGGAACCCCAAATCATTTGCGAAGTCGTATAATGTTCTGTCACTGCCGACCAACCTCCTTTCATGGCGAGCCCAAGCGGCGTCGCCCCTGTCACCCCATCTACTACGGTGGCTTTTACGTCGTAGGTGGCACTACCAATAAATTCCAGTGCGGGATTGAGGACGCTTGTGAAAAACCAGCCGTACTCTACTGCTGTACCTGGATTGAAGTTTTCAAAACCAGCAATCCATACTTGGTCGCCCGAAATGGTCGTAGGGTAGGCAAAAAAGATGAATACACGCGATAAGAGTGCAATATTCCAAATATTCATACCCGTTCCACCGAAAGCTTCCTTACCAATCACAACTGCAAAGGCAACAGAAATGGCTAGAATCCAGAGCGGAATGTCTGGTGGCATGATGAGTGGAATCAATGCACCAGATACTAGAAAACCTTCTTCTACAGCGTGTCCCTTTTGGGAAGCGTAGAAGAACTCAATTCCCAGACCAACTACATTGGCAACTATAAATATTGGTAAGACTTTTACGAGTCCGTAAAGTATCTTTAGGTGTAGACCTGCTAGAGGAGCAGTGTATTCACCCATAGCTACAAAATGCTGATGTCCAATGTTCCAAGTACCAAATAAGTAGCACAATTGTAGTGCAATCACAACGTGAAACATCAAACGCTTTAAATCCATTCCGTCTCGAACGTGAACGCCACCGTGTGTGGTTTCATTTGGCGCAAACGCGAAAGTAAAAAATGCGTCGTAGGCGGTGTGGAGTAACTTTTTATCTTTGCTAGGCTCTATCGCTTTGAAAAAATTTAATAATCCTTTCTTCATTGTCTTTTATTTGCTGAATTGTAAAACCGTCGGAACTAAGAATTAATAGTTCATTATTTAGAGCATGTTTGGAGCATTATCTTCCTGTAAACCAGTATTTTCCGAACCTGACTTTGAAAATAATTGCTGCTAACCCATCCGCGAAGCGGTTCTCTCGCTTAAATATTCACTGAATATTTACCTAAAGGATCGCTCATTCATCTCGATAAAATCGCTATTATTTTCTTCGCCAGAACCGTAAACTACTGATTTACAGTTCAATCCTGCTCCAAACAAGCTCTTAAACAATTATCGATCTCAGTAAGATCATCCTTGCGCTCTCATTTCGTCTAATCCTTGGCGCAAAATTCGTTGTAAAGGCATTTTGGAGGTACAAGCAAACTCGCAAAGCGCAACATCTTCTTCTACCAATTCGGTAATCCCAAGTCCTTCCATGCGTTCAAAGTCGTTGACCATGATGGCTTTCATCAGTGGTTGAACGTAAACAGCCATTGGCATGACTTGCTCATAATCAGTGGAAACCACAAAAGCGCGCTTTTCGCCATGTGTGTTGGTATTGGCGACAAACTCTTGATTGGGGAAAAGAAAGTTTGGAAAAGTATTTGAAATACTCGGACGCATCTCAATCGGAAGCAACCAACCAAACAATTCGTAGTCGTCGCCTTCCGCAATGGTGGTCAGTTGGTCGTCGTAGTAATTCAAAAATTGGCTGCTGGACTTTTGCTGTCCAGAAAGTACGTCGCCTGACACCAGACGCGTATTGTCGTTCTTAAGGTTATCCTTGACTAGCTCTCCAATATTCGCACCGATGTAAGTACGTACATATTTAGGTGCTTCTAACTCTGCACCGACCACAGCAATCGTTCGACTCGCATCAAATCTACCTTCAGTGAAGAGCTTGCCAATCGTCAAAACCTCTTGCACGCCCAATGTCCAAACAATATCGCTATTTGCCATCGGTTTGGTGTGGTGTATCTGAACACCTACATTTCCGACGGGGTGCTTGCCTTTAAAATAAGTTTTTTCTACACCCGTTGCCTCCGTGAAAATACTAGAAGGCGAGTCCTCCGAAGCCGCTAAGCCTAGGTACACACTACCATCGGTTAGGCGTTTCAGTACATCCAATCCTTTCTGGAATGCTCTGCCTTGTCCTTCGACGATCAGGTTAGCGTTTGGAGCAAGTGGTGCAGAGTCAAAAGTACTAATAAAAATATCGCGTGGTGTCACGGAAACGTCAGCAGGTACATTGTAGGGACGCTGACGAATCATAGTCCAAGCACCACTTTCCAAAAGGAAGTTTACAATCTCTTCGCGGCTTGCCATTGTGATGTTAGGCGCATCGAATAATTTGTACTCATTCGCATCATCTGCTAGAATGACAACTTCGGCAATGGAACGTTTTTCTGCGCGATTGACTGCTGCAATTTCACCACTTACGGGCGCAACGTATTTAATTTCAGGTCGCTTCTTATCAAAGAAAAGTTCTTGACCTGCTAACACTCGCTCTCCTACTTCTACTACCACTTTCGGAATAGGAGACATGCCGATGAAGTTCTTGGGCTGAACGGCGAAAGACTTTATTTTGGCGGTCTGAATATCGTCCGTTGCTTTACCTTCCAGTAAAATGTCGTGTCCTTTCTTTAGTATTTTTACTTGCTTACCATCTAAATGTTCTGGTAATTTTGTACGGAATACTTCATTCCAACCTGGAAAGATAGCGACGTTCTCTTCTTCTTGATCTACACCCAACTGCTTAGCTTCCAAAGCAAGAAAACTATCGCCAACTTGAATAATGAACGCAAACGCTATAATCGTCACTAGTGCCACTAAGCCGTACATCAACCAATTTGTCCCACTACTGCCGCCACTCTGTGCGAATGCCTCCAAAACGGATATAGTCAAAATAAAGATAATCGAAAGTCGTTTTATAACGTTTTTCATTCTGAGAATATAGTTATTTCTAAAAGAAAGTTTTGAGGTAAGTGTTTTTTTGCTCTTCTATTCCTTTGGTTATCAAAAGGTTCTGCAAATATAACAAGCTTTAACACTTAATTAGATTTGAAAAAGCTGAAAAATGTTCGGAAAAGTCTTATTTAGATCGAATATAAATAGAAGGTGTACAGACCATTTGAGGACTGTCTAATATGGCAGCCAATCCGTCGCAATAATAGAAAAAGGGAAAATATTCGTTGTGAATATTTTCCCCTTATGTGCTATCGTAATTAGGACATGTACAAAGTCCTAAGCAGCGATGAGAAAACGAAATAACCATAATTACATGATCCATCTCGTTACTTCCTCATCACCTTAGCGCCTTTACCTTAGACTGCTGGTTCTTCTGCTGCTACTGCACCTCCTTCTTTTTCTGCGGCTGCCGTAGCCGATCTCAATGCTCTTGGTACTTCTACTACTGCAACTGGTGTTGCTGGGTCTACCATTA
>JBCDKV010000195.1:0-8035 GCA_038746215.1 Bacteroidota bacterium
ACTTAATCTTTTTTGCGAGCAACACTGCTAGAATGTTAAAAAGCCTCGCCAGCCAAAAGGATTCCTACGTTTAACTCAGAAAAGGGAATCCTTGCATCCCTTTTGCTGAGTAGTAGCAGAACGAAATCTGCTCGGTCAAAATGAGGAACTTATTGTTTGTCCGTTACTTATTTATACTGCGTATGGGATAGAAAAGTGCATTTCCATCTTTGTTGAATTGTTTATTCGTTTAATACGCTTATCATCAACGTATTGCAGTTCAACGAATAAACAATTTAAACAGATAAACAGGTATATGCGTTTGCACAGATTTATCCCGTTTACAGTAATAAGTCCACCTACTTAACACAAAGAAACTTACCGCTCATACGCATATTGAATAAAAACAAGCCCGTGAAGCATACATTAATATCTTTATTCCTACTACTTTCCTTAACTTCCGTTGCCCAAACACGCATCAATTGGGACATCTTAGCCGATGTTAACTTTGTAGTGGAATACGACGAAACCTTGGGAATGAGCCAAAATGTGCCTAGGTTTGGGGAAGACCCACAGCAATATGAAGGTGAGCAAGTTAGTATTTCGGGTTATACCATTCCGATAGATGGCACAGGAAAATATTATGTGCTTTCCAAATTCCCCTACTCCAACTGCTACTTCTGTGGCAATGCTGGGCCAGAAACGATCGTTGAAATTTCCTTGAAACCCAAAGCACAGAGACGCTTCAAAACCGATCAGCGAGTGACCGTAGTCGGGAAACTGCAATTGAATGAACGTGATTTGTACAGTTTGCCCTATAAATTGGTAGAAGCGGAGGTAGAGGAGTTGTGAGTTGTGTTTGTTCGTTCATTCAATAGCGTATTTGGGGAATCTCTACACAACTGAATAGACTTATCAGAAATCTTACCTAAATTTGCCGTTCCGTCCTACCGAATAAGGATTAGACAAACAAAATCACTAAGACTAAGATGAAGGTATTAAAATTTGGTGGCTCCTCGGTAGCCAAGCCCGAACGCATAAAAGGTATCGTTGAAATCCTAAGAACCTACTACGAAAAAGGCGAAGACTTTACGGTTGTATTTTCTGCTTTTGGTGGCATCACAGACGCTTTGATCGAAATGAGTCGAGTGGCGGCAAAGGGAGACGAATCCTACAAAGCCTTGTTCGAGTCTTTCCACGAGCGGCACGTATCGGCAGTAAAAACATTGGTGCGCCCACCTTTACTGGGAAAGATTATGCCAGGTTTAGAGCAGAACCACGCCGTACTCAAAAACTTGCTCTACGGTATATTTCTGGTGCGCGAGGCTTCGCCAAGAACCATGGATTATGTACTGAGTTTTGGTGAGCGTAATTCCGCTTACATCATTGCACATACCTTGCAAGACAGTGGTATTCCAGCGGCTTATCTCGACGCCCGAAAGATTATTCAGACCGATAAAATATTCGGAGCAGCTAAAGTCAATTTCAAAGCAACGTACAAAAAAATTCAACGATACTACCGCGAACAGACGGATATTCAGATCGTGACGGGTTTCATTGCAAGCGCAAAAGGCGGGCTGACGACAACCCTTGGTAGAGGTGGTTCTGACTATACAGCTGCTCTGTTGGGAGCGGGTTTAGAAGCCAAACAAATTGAAATTTGGACGGATGTGAACGGCGTACTGACTTGCGATCCTAGAAAGGTAAAACGCGCATTCACGATTCCAAACATGACTTATGCCGAAGCTATGGAGATGTCCCATTTTGGCGCAAAAGTTATCTATCCGCCGACGCTGCAACCTGCGCTTAGAAAAGGCATTCCGCTCTACATCAAAAATACATTCAATCCAGACTTCGAAGGCACGCATATTTCTAGTCAATCCTCTAAGGAGGATCGTGCCGTCAAAGGTATTTCTTCCATTGGCGACATTAGTTTATTGACGCTTTCGGGTAGTGGCTTATTCGGCGTACCTGGCATTTCGGGGCGTTTGTTCAACGAATTGGCGCAAGCGAATGTCAATATCATCCTAATTACACAGGGATCTTCTGAACATGCCATCAGTTTTGCGGTGCAGCCCAAAATGGCGGAAAAAGCCAAGCTCGCTGTCGAAAAAGCTTTTGAATACGAGATAGAGAAAAAAGCGGTTAATCCCGTCAAAGTAGAACAAAATCTTTCTGCCGTTGCGATCATAGGGGAAAATATGCGCTATCAGCCAGGCATCGCAGGACGTATGTTTCAAGCCTTGGGCAAAAATGGCATCAATGCCGTAGCCATTGCGCAGGGTTCTTCCGAACTCAATATCTCCGTTGTCATTAATAAAATGGACGAGTTGAAAGCCTTGAATGCTTTGCACGAATCTTTCTTTTTGTCGGATAAAAAAGAGTTGCACCTATTTCTAGTCGGCGTTGGTTTGATAGGTGGTACGCTACTTGAGCAAATCAGAGCGCAGCGCGACTTTCTGCTAGAAGATCAGCACCTCGACATCAAAGTGGTCGGTATCGCTAATTCTACTAAGATGCTATTTGAGGAAGACGGTATCAAACTCAATGATTGGAAGACGGATTTGCTCAGTTCAGAGACCGCCTCGAATCTAGCACATTATGTCGAAAAAATGCGCGCGATGAATCTACCCAACACCATCTTTATTGACAATACCGCCAGTCCTGACCTACCGAAACACTACGCGGCTATTTTGGATAACAGTATTTCTATTTCCACACCTAATAAAATCGCAACTTCCTCTTCTTATGAGCAGTATATTCGCTTGAAGCAATTGGCAAAGAAGCGAGGCGTGCAATTTGTCTACGAAACCAATGTGGGAGCAGGACTCCCTGTGCTGTCTACTTTGAAAGATTTGATTTCTAGTGGGGATCGCATTCTGAAAATTGAAGGCGTCATTTCGGGTTCGATGTCTTTTGTTTTCAACAACTTTGATGGGAATACGACCTTTAGTGAAGTAGTTAAAACAGCAAAAGATAAAGGCTATACGGAACCAGATCCAAGGGAAGATTTGGGCGGTAAAGACATGCGGCGAAAGCTGATTATTTTGGCTCGTGAAGCAGGGTTTGCGGTAGAAGAAAGCGATATTAGCATCCATCCTATTTTGAATGAGGCAACGATGCAGGCAGCTAGTATAAGCAAGTTCTTCGAACTGCTGCAACAATCAGACGCACATTTTGCGGACTTACAACAACAGGCGGCGGCGGAAGGGAAAGTACTGCGCATGGTCGCAAAATTCGAGTCTAGCAAAGGTAGCATTGGACTAGATACCTACGATGCAAAACATCCTTTCTATGGTTTGGATGGAAGCGATAATATGATCGTCTTTACGACCCAACGCTATAAAGATACACCACTCGTCGTACGCGGTCCAGGCGCAGGAGCGGAGGTAACGGCAGCCGGCGTTTTTGCCGAAATCATTCGGATTGGTAATTATTTGGAATAGGAGCTTGTTTGGAATTTTTACAAACTGATAATCAGCAGGTTGCGGTTCTGACAAGGTGAAAAATTAGTTACATATCTAGATACGGAACTCATTTTTTATGCAGTCAGGTTCATAAAATATTGGTTATCAGTCAGGAAAAATCCAAACAAGCTCCAAGGTTAGACTATTGGACATTTTGGATTACAAAACAAAAGAGAAGCAGATTACATAGCTACACTAGCGGCTTTTCTTAGTGTTTCTAAGTGTCCTTAGTGTTTCAATTTGTGTTTTGTACAGTAGTGTACTCTAAGGTACTTCGACTTGTTATACGAATAATTCACCTTCCTCAATTTTCATTCATTCCTATGCTAAAAGGGAAAAAAATTATTTTGGGTATCTGCGGAAGCATCGCTGCTTATAAATCCGCTTTTTTGACACGTCTACTCATTAAGTCGGGTGCGAATGTACAAGTCATTATGACCGAAGCGGCAAAAGATTTCATCACGCCCCTGACACTTGCCACGCTTTCCGAACGACCTGTACACAGCGAAGTGAGTTCGGGAGATGCTTGGAACAATCACGTGGAACTGGGACTGTGGGCGGATGCGATGCTAATTGCTCCGATGACAGCGACGACTCTGGGTAAATTGGCAAATGGGATTTGTGATAGTATGTTGGCAGCAGTTTATTTGTCTGCTAAATGTCCCGTTTTTTTCGCGCCTGCGATGGATTTGGATATGTGGCGACATCCTGCTACTCAAAACAACGTCGCGCGATTGCATTCCTATGGTAATCATTTGATTCCAGTGGGATACGGCGAGCTAGCTAGTGGACTGGTAGGCGAAGGACGACTCGCAGAACCCGAAGAAATAATCGCCCAACTAGGCAATTTTTTCCAGCAAAAAACAGATTTAGAAGGGAAACGATTTTTGTTGACAGCAGGCCCAACGCACGAAGCGATCGACCCCGTTCGATTCATTGGCAATCGCTCTTCTGGAAAGATGGGCGTAGCGATTGCAGAAGGGCTGGCGAATAGAGGCGCAGCGGTCGAATTGATTTTGGGTCCAAGTCAGTTGTCGCCGACACACGAACGCATCAACTTGCATCGCGTGGAAAGTGCGGCCCAAATGTATGAGTTGGCGATAACACATTTTCCAAACTGCGATGGTGGTGTTTTGGCAGCGGCAGTAGCAGATTATCGTCCAAAAACGATTGCTGATCAAAAAATCAAGAAGCAAGGAGCAGCCATGACGCTTGAATTGGAACGTACCAAAGATATTGCTCAGGCATTGGGACAAGTGAAACAATCCAATCAAATTTTGGTAGGATTTGCCTTAGAGACCAACAATGAATTAGCCAACGCCCATTCAAAACTAATACGCAAAAACTTTGATTTCATCGTACTCAATTCCCTAAGAGACCAAGGTGCGGGTTTTGCACACGACACCAATAAAATCACAATTCTGCATCGCGATGAGCGCACTTTGTCTTTTGATTTAAAGTCAAAAATGGCAGTAGCGCAAGACATCGTTGGTGAAATGGTGCAGTTATTTAAAAATAAGTAGGACGGTACGAAGTTATATCTTTCTTGGTAGCTCAACTGAATATAGCTCAAGTCCATGTGAGAAAATCGCTCAACAAGTATGCTCAGTGAATTCCTTCGGAGCAATGTTCAAAACTTCGTACACGCCTAAAAAATAGGTAAAAATGAAAAAATATAATCTCTTCTTTATTTTGCTATTACTCCAAATGGGACTAATGGCACAGGAATTGAATTTCCAAGTCACCATCAACACCCCACAACTGCAAACTACCGATCCAAAGGTCTTCGAGGCACTGGAAGGACAAGTGCAGGAGTTTTTGAACAACACCAAATGGACCAACGACATCTTTGATTTTGAAGAGCGCATCAAAGGTAATTTGGTCATCAACATCAACGAAGAACAATCTGCAACCCGCTTCACAGCAGAAGTTGCCATACAAACCACTCGCCCGATTTATGGCAGTGGAGAAGAGACGGTTATGATCAACTTTCAAGACCGCAACGTATGGTTTGATTACGAGCAGTACCAGCCGCTAATTTTCAACCAAAACACCTACAACGATCACCTCACAGCAATTTTAGCTTACTACGCCTACATCGTGATTGGACTGGATTACGATTCTTTTTCGCCCATTGGAGGAGAGCCTTATTTCCAAATTGCACAAGAGATTGTCAATACGATTCCGCAGGGCGTAGCGGGGCAAGAACCCCGTTCGTGGCGTGCGCAAGACGGTAAGATCAATCGTTATTGGCTCATCGAAAACCTATTGTCCCCTAGGGTTCGTCCGCTTCGACAAGCCTTATACGACTATCACCGACAAGGACTAGATTTAATGTCACAAGATGCCATCGCAGGTCGAGCCATCATCACACAGGCCATCGAATCCATTAGCTCCGTACAGCGTGCTTATCCAAACGCCATGATCTTGCAAATTTTTAGCAACGCTAAATCCGATGAAATCACCTCAATCTTTAAAGCTGCCAACATGCAGGAAAAGAACAAGGTGATACAAGTGATGACGCGTGTGGATGGAGCGCGTTCGGCGAAGTATCGGTCGATTCGGTAGGTAGTAGACATTATGACTCAGAAACGTAAACACTCGTCAAATTGAACTTTTTGCAAAAACTACTGCTTATATATATTTTAGCCGTAGTTTTTGACAAATGGGTGTACTAGATCAAATAATACAAATTTTAAAAGCCAATAATGGCTATGCTCGTACTAAGGATATACTGGCAGCAGGTATACATCATTATTATTTGTCAAAATTGGTAAAAAAGGGAAAAGTAGAAAAAGTGAAAAGAGGGATGTATCGGTTGACTCAATCTACAATTGATTATGAAATTGAGGAAGTGCATCATCTTGTCCCTCAAGGCGTAGTGAGTATGTTTTCTGCTTGGTCTTACTATGAATTGTCCGATTTTGTCCCACCAGAACATCATATTGCTATTGAAAAATCGAAAAAAGTGAGCCTCCCTGATTATCCTCCAATCAAGCTGTATTATTGGAGTGAGAAATACTGGAAAATGGGTATCACAAAGGTACAAATTGGAGACACAGCAATGCACATCTACGAAAAAGAAAAAGCAGTATGTGATGCTATTAAATTTAGGAATAAGATTGGTAAAGAGACGGAGAAAGAGGTCTTGAAAAACTATCTTAAATCCAAAGACCGAAATATTAATCAATTACTCTATTACGCAGAGCTGCTACGAGTGGAAAAGCGACTAAAGACCTATCTGAATATCATGTTATGAGAGAAAGAAAAAGTGATGACGCTGATTCGAGAGCGGCTAGAACCCATTTATAAAAAATTGAATTGAGTAATTTTTCTCAATTTGATCTAGGCGTTTAGGAAGTTTTAAGCAATGCATGGAATAAATCCGAGCGTGTTCCTGAGATCGCGCAACAAGTATGCCCAAAGTTTTTTGTGGACGGAAACACAAGTTCTCAGTTATTTTTCTCAGGAAAAATAACTGAGAACTTGTGTTTCCGTCCGAAGAGACCTACCGAGCATACTTGTTGCTCAATTATCTTGCATTGACTCAGGCTATTTCCAAGTAAAATGTTAAGAAAAACGAGACTTCGTACACTACTAAATTTGATCTCCCCATTACGATCACAACATCGCTATCGTCAGACGAACAAATCAATTTAGTTAGCAGTAAAATAATTTACCATGAAAATACTTCATACCCTTCCATTACTCCTTACTTTTTCCCTGTTCATAAATACACTTACCCTCCACGCCCAACAAAGTGCTGCACCAAGAATCGAGAAAAAGTCCTATGACAAAATGCTCAAACATTTGCTATCGCATACCGTGGAAGAGATCAGCGTAGCGGAAGCAGCAGCCTTGAATGAGGTGATCTTTTTAGACGCTAGAGCGGCAGAAGAATTCGAAGTCAGCCACATTCAGCAAGCGCGATTTGTGGGCTACGATCAATTTGAGATGAGTCGGGTGGCAGATATTCCTAAAGATGCAAAAATCGTAGTGTACTGCTCGGTAGGCTATCGGAGTGAAAAGATTTCGGAGCGATTGGTGGAAGCGGGTTTTCAAGATGTTTCTAATCTATACGGCGGTATTTTTGAATGGAAAAATCAAGATCAGGAAGTGGTGAATGAGCAGGGCGAAACGGAAAAAGTACACGCCTTTGACCGGGTCTGGGGATTTTGGTTGAAGGAAGGGGAGAAAGTATATTAGCATTATCCATGAGAAGGAAAGCGTCAACCAACAAACGTACCACTAAACACTCATTCCATCCTCCTGCAAAATCACTTCCATTCGTGCTAATACCAAATCTGCGTGTCGCTTGGAAAAACACAGTGGCGGTTTAATTTTTAGCACATTATGAAACGGACCGTCTGTACTCATCAAAATGCCCATTTCACACATCCGATTAGCTAGATAAACGGTTGCCTTCACATTGACTTCCTGCTGGTTCGGCGTCAGGGCTTCTTTCAGCCCCTCGGATATGTTTGCATGCCGAGCAAATAAAAAAAGGAGTTATGAAAATTAATTCATAACTCCTTGATAATCAGTGTCGGGGTGGCAGGATTCGAACCTGCGACCCCCTGCTCCCAAAG
>JBCDKV010000196.1:0-8014 GCA_038746215.1 Bacteroidota bacterium
TTTAATTCTTATCCTTTTTGAACAGGGGTTAGAAATGTAGGCTAAAAAATAAGTTTAAATTTGTTTTTCCGTCCGAAGAGACTTACGGAGCATACTTGTTGCTCAATTTGCGGATATTGACGTGAACCATATCTTAGTCAAATGTCAAGAAAAATGAGATTTGTACAGTCGTTATTCGCATTACAATTTCCCAGTAGTGCTTAAGTAACGGTCAAACAATAACTTCCCGATTTGTGACGGCATCTTTTGCTCTGCTACTGCGTTAAAAAGCCTCGCTAGCCGAGAGGATTCCTACGTTTTTCGCCTTGTATCAGAACAAAATCTGCTCGGTCAAAATGCGGAACTTATTGTTTGTCCGTTACTAAAATGAGCGCATGTTTATTTTCCTGAAATTTTCAACGGAAATACTATTTTTGTACGAGATACCAAAGATCAATCAAAAAAATGAGAACATGCACAACTTAGTCGAATTAATTGCACACCAAAAAGATTTACTGGGATCGCTATTGCTAATGCTAGGAGGCTTGTGCTGGATGGCAGTCTATGTCTTCAGTATCCTAGTCGGATTTCGGGAAAAAAGCTACGCCATTCCAATGATGGCACTTGTTTTGAATTTTGGCTGGGAATTTACCTACGGCTTCCTAATCCACAATCCATCGGCACCTGCCTACCAAGTGACTATCAACCAAATTTGGTCGCTGATAGATGTCGGTATTATCGTAAGTTATTTGAGATACGGAAGAAAATACTTTCCTACTGATTTATCGGACTGGTTTTATCCCAACTTTGCGGTAGCACTCGGGTTCAGCTTTGCTTTTCAATGGACTGCTTATCACTATTTTCATATTCCTCCCGAAATTCCCTTCCCCTCTGGTTTGGTTGCTTTTATTATGAATCTTTTGATGTCCATTCTCTTCCTTATGATGCTCATCAAGCGGAAGTCGAGCGAAGGGCAAAGCATGTATATTGCAGGTGCTAAATTTTTGGGAACTTTTGTCACCTATCTGGCTGTCATCTACGGTACGGATACTGAACCTTGGTCTCGTGCTGGCTTCTGTGTGCCGTTCATGTTCATTGCAACGACTACTTATGATCTCACCTATGTTTTTCTACTTCATCGACAGTTTAGACGAGAAGGGAAAAATCCTTGGCGTTTGTTGCAGCGGAAGGAAGGTTTTGTCTAAGCGCTTGTTTGGAACATTATCTTCCTGAAAACCAATATTTCACGAATCTGATTTTAAAAATAATCGCTGCTAACCCATCCGCGAAGCGGTTCTCTCGCTTAAATATTCACTGAATATTTACCTAAAGGATCGCTCGTTCATCTCGATAAAGTCGCTATTATTTTCTTCGTCAGAACCGTAAACTATTGATTTTCAATTCAATTGTGCTCCAAACAAGCTCTAAGCGTTCATTAGAGTAGCCTATCCATACACATCATAAATCAATTCCGCTACCAAACCCGTCCATCCTGTTTGGTGTGCTGCTCCTAAACCTGCTCCCGTATCGCCATTGAAATATTCGTAGAAAAGGACGAGCTGCTGGAAGTTGGGATCGTTTTTATAGATGTCATAGTCTCCATTGACGGCTCTTTGGTCTGACTCATTTTGGGTAAATAATGAAATCAGTCTTACGGCAATATCCTCGGCTACCTCTGCTAAACAGACGTATCTGCCCGAACCCGTTGGACATTCTACTTTCAAACGTTTGCCGTAATAGCTGTCGTATTCTCGAAGTGATTGAATGAGCAGATAATTCATTGGAAACCAGATGGGTCCACGCCAATTGGAGTTGCCACCAAACAGACCATTTCGAGAAACGCCAGGCTCGTATCGCAGCCCGAATTGTTGTCCTTTAATATTGATGTGATAAGGTTTTTCGTGTACTTTAGAAAGGGAACGAATACCACCTTGGGAAAAGAATTCTTTTTCGTCTAGGAGTGCCTGTAGGAGTCTGCCTAAGCGTTCTTTTGGAATCAGCGAAAGCAGTAAGTCTTCGCCTTCTTCCAGTTCTTCGATCACTAGAAAGCTTTCATGTTCCCTGCGATAGTTGATGAACCATTTTAGCCGTCGTGTAAATTTCGGCACTTTAGCCAGTCGTTCTTTTTCCAGCAGTAGACTCGCAAACAAGGTCGTCAAACCCACCAAAGAGCGGATTTTTAGAGGTATAAATTCTTTATCCAAAACCAATATATCGTAGAAAAAGCCACCCTCTTCGTCCCAAGCACCTGGAAAATCCTTACTGATGCTATTCAAGGATTGCGCAATGTAGACAAAATGCTCCAAAAATTTGGTCGCCACATCCTCGTAGGTGGGATCTTGCTGCGAAATTTCGAGTGCCATATCCAGCATGTTCAGGCAGTACATTGCCATCCAACTTGTACCGTCCGCCTGCTCCAAAGAACCACCATTTGGAATATCCATACTCCTGTCGAAGACACCGATGTTATCCATACCGAGGAAACCACCCTCGAATACGTTGTTGTCATTGCTGTCTTTTCGATTGACCCACCACGTGAAATTAATCAGTAATTTGTGGAAAGCCCTCTTCAAAAAATTGACATCACTGATACCCGCTACTTTCTGTTCAATTCGATAGACTTCCAAACAAGCCCATGCGTGTACGGGCGGATTGACATCGCCAAACTTCCATTCGTAGGCGGGCAACTGACCTTTGGGCGAGAGGTACCATTCTTTCAGGAAAAGCAACAGTTGTTTTTTGGCAAAACCCACATCCAAATGCGCCAAGGGAACGCAATGAAACGCCAAATCCCAAGCTGCATACCAAGGATATTCCCATTTGTCAGGCATAGAAATAATGTCTTCGTTCACGAGATTCGTCCATTCGTGATTGCGCCCATTTTTTCGCGATTCGGGAGGTACAGGTTGCTTGGGATCGCCTTCCAGCCAGCGATTGACATCATAGTGATAATATTGCTTCGTCCACAGCATACCCGCATAGGCTTGTCGCTGTATATTTTTGAGATCATCGTTGGCTCGCTTCAGGCAAAATGGTGCATAAAATTGGTCAGCTTCTTGTAAGCGTTGCTCAAAGACTTCGTCAAAGCTACTCGTTAAAGGCGCTTCTAAATCTGCTGATTGGCTCAACCGCAAACGAATTTCTACGTGCTGCTCGCCTGCTACGTTGAGCGCGTAGAGTGGCGAAAATTTTGTGCCTTCCGAACGACGCTCTACTAGTTCATAGTCTCGTTGTACTACGGCATCATTGATAGCATCTTTGACAAAAGGACTAGCATTTTTGGTGTTAAATAATCGCTCTTTATTGCTTTCATTATCGGTGAATAGATAACGGGCTGGCGTCTCAAAATATAGATAATAATCACCTGTTTCTGCGTGACTTATTTTTGCTTTACTAAGGTTTTGATTGCTTGCTTGAAGTTTGATATTGGGCTTTTCTTTCATCACATCGAAAGACCATAGATTCCGCAACCAAAGGGTAGGGAGTAGCGTCAAATCTGCTTCGGTTTTTGCTCGATTGTGTACGCTGATTTTGATTAAAATATCTTCTTCGTTGGCTTTGGCATACTCCGTAAATACATCGAAATAGCGATTATCATCGAATACGCCAGTATCTAATATTTCGTATTCTTCGTCTCCGTAGCCACGCTTCTGATTTTCGACGAGTAAATCACGATAGGGAAAAGCCGCCTGTGGATACTTATACAAGTGCTTCATATAGGAGTGCGTCGGTGTGCTGTCTAGGTAATAATACAGCTCCTTCACATCTTCTCCATGATTACCTTCTTTACCCGTCAAACCAAACAATCGCTCCTTGATAATTGGGTCTTTGCCATTCCACATCGCCACGGCAAAACAGATGCGACAATAGCGATCACAAATCCCCGCAATACCATCTTCTCCCCACCGATAAGTGCGACTGCGCGCATGATCGTGGGTGAAATACGACCAAACTGCTCCCTTCGCACTGTAGTCTTCGCGCACGGTTCCCCACTGTCGCTCACTGAGATAAGGTCCCCATTTCATCCAGTTTTTTTCGCGCTGGTAGTGTTCAGCAAGTCTTTGGGTTTCTGGATTGGGTTGGATAGGTGGTGGCATATGTTTGCTTGATTTCGACTAATTTTTGTAAGTGCTTATTGAAGCACTTTACTCTACCCTACTAAAACTTAAGTTGTCTTAGTTTCCGCTGCTTAGCGGCGAAAACAGGGGGGATTTTGGGGAGAAACACAATATTGGGCTTTTAGCCCAATATTGTGTTTCTCCCCAAACCCCTATCGCTCGCCGCCGCAGGCGGCGAGCCTATTAGTATCTCAAAAAAAGTAGGGTAGAGTAGAAGTATTTGAGCTAGAGATTTCAACAAATAAAATGCTAGAAAAGTTAGGCAAAGTGTAGGAAATGCCTAAATTGTAAATACGCGATGAGCAAAAGTTTGACAATTTTTCAATTTGACCATTCGACAGATAATACGATAGCTATCAAAATTGGTCAAGCCTGGTAGTCCATCCAAATTCGTTCATCCCAGCAAACCTATCCAAAAACAAGCAATCTATGAGAATCTGCCTAGCCCAAATAGCATCCGACAAAGGAGCAGTTACCAACAATATCCAGCATCACCTAAAAGTCATTGCCGAAGCAAATGCCTTGCAGGTAGATTTGATTATCTTTCCAGAACTCTCCATCACCGCTTATGAACCAATATTAGCGGAAGCCTTAGCACTAGATTGGCACGACACCATTTTCGATCCTTTTCAAAAAATTGCGGATGAAAATAATACGAGTATTGGAATTGGGATGCCGACTAAAGCAAATAATGGCATCAACATTAGTATGCTCATTTTTCAGCCCCAACGGGCGAGAAGTATTTATTCCAAACGAATACTCCACGCAGATGAATTGCCGTATTTTGTCTCTGGGGAGCATCAGCCTTTTTTGAATATCAAAGGCAAAAAAATAGCACTGGGCATTTGTTACGAAACCCTACAACGATCTCATTTCGTGAACGCCGTCGAAAACGAAGCAGATATCTATATCGCAAGTGTTGCCAAACCAGCTAGAGGAACGGACAAAGCCTATCTACATTTTCCTTCTGTTGCCAAAGCTTTTCAGCTCCCTATTCTGATGTGCAATTGCGTGGGCTATTGCGACAATTTTTTGAGCGATGGAAAAAGTGCGATCTGGAATCGCAAGGGACAGCTTCTTCAGCAACTTGGTGAGCAGCACCAAGGACTTTTGGTTTATGATACAGAATTAGAAACAGTGGAGGCGCGCTACTTGCTTTTCGGATAAACTAAATGGGACAATCCAAAGTTTGTATACTGCAAACGGGGTAAAAAAGTGCTTTCATTTTTGAAAAGAGATAGGTTTTGTTCACATCGTTTACCGCTAAATTTAGGGGTAAGTTTTCGCTTAGGAGGAGGTCGACACCTCCTCAGCGAATCAAGGTTTTTTTAAGGACAAAGAAGCGATTCTCGCTTCTTTGTCCTTAAAAAACCTTGATCAAATTTGGCAGGCTCGATGCCGCCAAATTTGAAAGTACGCCTGATAGCTTGTATTTAGAAATATCAAGGAAGCAAAACCCACTTTTTTATCCCAAACGGAGTATATATTTAGCGCAAACACAAACCTAACGAAATAATGCAGCAACCAAATTTTTCCGATCTCCCCTTTCAAAGGCATTTTCCTACGGACACAGTAGCAAAGGAAAAGTGGCAAACGCCAGAGCAGATTGAAGTACCTAGCGTGGTCGAAGCAGCACAAATTGAGCAAGTCGAACACCTTGACTTTGTCGCTGGCATTTCACCCTATTTGAGAGGCCCGTATAGTAGTATGTATGCCGTTCGTCCTTGGACCATTCGACAATATGCAGGATTTTCTACCGCAGAAGCCAGCAATGCTTTTTATCGTCGAAATCTAGCACAGGGTCAAAAAGGACTGTCCGTTGCTTTCGATTTAGCGACCCATCGGGGCTACGATTCTGATCACGAAAGGGTGAGCGGTGATGTTGGTATGGCAGGCGTGGCGATTGATAGTGTAGAAGATATGAAAATCCTCTTCGATCAAATTCCGCTGGATAAAATGTCGGTTTCCATGACCATGAACGGGGCAGTCATTCCCGTGATGGCGTTCTACATTGTAGCGGCAGAAGAGCAAGGGGTGGCGCAAGCAGCTTTGAGTGGCACAATTCAAAACGACATCCTCAAAGAATTTATGGTGCGCAATACTTACATCTATCCGCCTAAACATTCCATGCGTATCATTGCCGATATATTTGAGTACACTTCCCAGCACATGCCCAAGTTTAACTCCATCAGCATCAGCGGCTACCATATGCACGAGGCAGGTGCACCCGCAGATGTCGAATTGGCTTACACGCTTTCCGATGGACTAGAATATATTCGCGCTGGCATCCAAGCAGGTTTAGCCGTAGATGATTTTGTTCCACGTTTGTCTTTTTTTTGGGGCATTGGGATGAATCATTTTATGGAAATTGCGAAGATGCGTGCTGCTCGTCTGTTGTGGGCAAAATTGGTGAAGCAGTTTAATCCATCCAATCCAAAGTCGATGGCACTACGAACGCATTGTCAGACCTCAGGTTGGAGCTTGACTGCCCAAGACCCATTCAACAATGTAGCTAGAACCGCTATCGAAGCCACCGCCGCTGTGTTAGGTGGAACGCAGTCGCTACACACCAATTCACTAGACGAAGCCCTCGCCCTGCCTACTGATTTTTCCGCTAAAATTGCGCGAGATACCCAAAAATACATCCAACAAGAGACGGATATTACCAAAGTAGTCGATCCTTGGGGTGGTTCTTATTACGTAGAGTATTTGACCGATCAATTGGTGAAAAGAGCTTGGCAACTGATGGAAGAAGTAGAGGCATTGGGTGGCATGGCAAAAGCTATCGAAAATGGTCTACCCAAATTGAAAATAGAAGAAGCTGCTGCTCGTAAACAAGCCCGTATTGATAGTGGACAAGACCAAATCGTTGGGGTGAATATTTATCCAGTAGCGGAAGAAAGCGAGATAGAAGTGCTGGAAGTGGATAATACCAGCGTCCGTAAGGCACAAATTGAGCGTATAGCCACTACCAAAGCCACACGCGATACCGCAAAAGTGAAAGCAGCTTTGAAAGCACTAGAAGATTGCGCAGCGGGTGAAGGAAATCTACTGGCTCATGCCATCACAGCCGCCAGAGCAAGAGCTACTTTGGGCGAAATCAGTGCTGGCATGGAAAAACATTTTGGACGCTATGTGCCAGATACCCGAACGGTTTCGGGCGTCTATTCTAGTGAAATGAAGAAAAACGAAAGCTTTCAAACGACCCAAGCCCTTGCCGACCGATTCGCAGCACAAGAAGGTCGTCGTCCACGCATTATGATCGCTAAACTTGGACAGGACGGACACGATAGAGGGGCTAAGGTGATTGCTACTAGTTTTGCAGATTTAGGCTTTGACGTAGACATTGGACCACTCTTCCAAACGCCCAAGGAAGCTGCTCGGCAAGCCGCAGAAAATGATGTGCATATTCTCGGTATTTCGTCCTTGGCAGCAGGTCATAAAACACTCGTTCCACAAACGATAGCTGCCTTAGCAGATTTGGGTCGCGATGATATTTTAGTGATCGTTGGTGGGGTTATTCCGCCCAAAGATTATGATTTTCTTTACGAACGAGGCGTAGCAGGCGTATTTGGACCGGGTACGGTTATTACAGAAGCTGCGGGTAAGATTTTGGAGGTGATGTTGTAGGAGCATTAATCAGAGGTATTCATTTAGTGCTGTCACTAGCTGATGAACGGTAGTGTGTGGACACTTCTCTGCTAGAGTTATCTCTTCTTGTGTTTCTTCCAGTTTTTCTGCATGAGCTATTGCTCGATTTTGATCCGAGCGTTCGTCTTCTTGTAGCCTTTGATAGATCAAAGCACAGTATTTTCGCTTTTTGGCTTCTTTTTCATAGTTACATTCCCACAGTTGACTCAGTCTTTTGTAGTATTCATGCCTTGTCCAATTGCTATCTATGTACTGATAGTGCAAAA
>JBCDKV010000197.1:0-8006 GCA_038746215.1 Bacteroidota bacterium
ATAAGAAATGCGCAGTTGATTACTATTGTTTTTGCGAAGGGGAAATTGCAGCCCAAATTCTGTATCGAATCGCCTCAAACGACCAATCGGACTGACGAAATGCTCCATCATGCCATCAATCGTAATGCCGTAAATGGGACGACTCACATAAGCGAGTAGCGGCAAATGCGCTTGCCCGAAGGCTTGTACAGTTTTATTGATTAAGGGAATCTTTAGGGATTGCTCGTAGCGGGTAGCAATGCCTAGCGAACCCACCAATTCCCAATGTAGTCCGCTGTTGCCCAAGGCCGGGGTGTAGCGAACTTGGGATAATATATCTGCTTGTCCGCCTAGATAATATTTATAATTGCCATTATCATTGAGTTGTTGGAGCGTGGCGTAGCTGAAATTACCCCAAAAATCGTGGGAAATAATACCAGCGAAAGACTTCAAACCGTTGTAGCCGCCCAAGACTCGGTATTCGTGTCTGATTTTAGCCCGTGTTCGCACACTACCGAAGCCAATGCCACCACCAAAGCCGTCGTAAATTTGATTGGAAGTTGCTTGATCTTGCACGCTGCGTTGTGTGCCCATCAGTTCTAGTACAAAATAGCTCGTCGTTGCGGCTAATCGCGCTGCTTTTTTTTGCTTTCGTACTTCTTTTTTATCTATTCTTTGTTCTTTTCTGGTCGCCTGTTGCGCATTTAACGATAGCAGTAAGCCACTAAAAAGTAATGTGAGCAAATAGTACTTCATCTTCTTATATCGTTTGGCTGTCATTGAATTGATTGTAAGGTAGTGTCTAGGGACAAAACACAAATTTGAAACACTAAGGACACTTAGAAACACTAAGAAAAGCGGCTAGTGTAGCTATGTAATCTGCTTCTCTTTTCTCCTATAATTAAGTGTGTAAGAAGTTTTAAGTACCCCTCGAAATAAGTCCGAAGAGACTCCCTGAGCATACTTGTTGCTCAATTGTCTTGCACTGGCTCAGGCTGTTTCTGAGTACGATGTTGAGAAAAAACAGGACTTCGTACAGCCCTATCCTGTAATCTAAAATATCCAGTTGTCTAGTATTCCAACACCTCCACAAATTCCTGATAATTAGTTCCGCCAAAAGTACCAGAACTCATCAATAACAAATTTTTATGCGCCCAATTTTTCGCTTGTAAATGCTGACGCAGTGCCGTTGCATCTGTAAAGACTTGCATATTGGGATGTCCAAAATGAGCGGCTACTTCGGTCGGGCTGATGGGCGGTAGTTTTTTCATAGCAATGGTATGTTCGCTAAAAAAGACCAATGCTTCGTCTGCCGCTTCCATGGTTTCGGCATACTGTGGCAAAAAAGCTTTGTTCAAACTACTGAAGGTGTGTAATTCTAAGCAAGCTATCAAAGCGCGATCAGGGAACTGTGCTTTCAGGGCTTCGATAGTGGCGGCTACTTTAGAGGGCGCGTGTGCAAAGTCTAGATATGCCACGAAGTACTCTTCTTCGCGCAACAGTTGTAATCTTTTAGCTGCCCCTTTAAAAGAGGGTATGGCTTCCATGAATTGCGCCTCGCTTAAACCTATATTTTTACAAACGTGGAAAGCTGCTTTGAGATTGGCTAGATTGTGCTGTCCGAAAACTTGCAGCGGTACTGTTTGCCCTTTTGAGTCCAATAGATAGGTTTGATGATCGACCTGTTGGGCCGGAAAAGCTTCGTAGGCTTGTGCCTCATAGTTTAGGTCGTCTTTTTCCGACAACAGTTGCGCGAGATGCTGATCTTTTCCATAGTAAAACAATTGACCGCCCGTTGCTATCATGTCGAGAAACTGGTCAAACTGATGGAGGTAATTTTCAAAAGTCGGGAAGACATTCATATGATCCCAAGCAATGCCCGTGATAATCGCCACCTGCGGAAAATAGTGGTGAATTTTAGGCCGCAGATCAGTCGGGGAAGAAGGATATTCGTCACCTTCCATGATGATGATGGGCGCATCGGATAAGCTTGCCATCAGTTCAAATCCTTCAATTTGTGCGCCTACCAAGTAGTCGAAATTTACATCATGGTATTTCAGGACGTGCAAAATCATGGAAGTCGTGGTGGTCTTGCCATGACTACCCGCGATAACTACCCGTTTTTTATCTTTGGCGTGTTGGTAGATGTAAGCTGGATAAGAATAGATGTCGAGTCCTAACTGCTGCGCTTTTTTCAATTCGGGATTGTCTTTTCTAGCGTGCATCCCTAAGATAATAACGTCAATATCTTTGGAAATTTGTGCTGGATACCAACCCATCTTTTCGGGCAGTAGTCCATATTTAGCAAGTCGATCTCTGGAAGGATTGTAGATTTCATCATCAGAACCCGTGACCTGATGACCATTTTTGTGAAGGGTGAGGGCGAGGTTGTGCATAACTGCGCCCCCGATTGCAATAAAATGAATACGCATGTAAGAACTATTGTGATAGGTGTTCGGTTTTTTCTTCAAACGGAAATACAGATTTTTAATTTTGGCGTAAAAGTACGACATGCTCATCTGAATTGTAAAAGTAGTCGACATTTTAGTGCTCAAATTGCTGATTTTTATTTAGAGCTGTACAAAGTCCTGTTTTTCTTAACGTTTTACTTGAAACCAGTTTGAGTTAATGCAAGAAAATCGCGCAACAGGTATGGTCAATAAGTTTCTTCGGACGGGAACACAAATTTTTTAAGAAAAATTTGTGTTCCCGTCCATAAAAACCTTTTGGGCATACTTGTTGCACGATCTCAGGAGCTTTACCAAGGTTTACTTAAAGCATTGCCAAAAACTTCGTATACTGCTAATTTTTATTTCATAAAAATCATCATTTCAGTCCGAAGAGACACTATAAAATTAAACGAATAAACATGCGAATCATCGCCTATTTCATACTCATTTTATCCTCATTATGTGCCCTTTCGTGCGAACGGCTCTTCATAGCGCAACCAGAACTTACCGCTCAGGCGATATTCGATGAAGCTTGGACGTTTGCAGATCGTGAATATTCTTTTTTTGAATTCAAGGATATTGATTGGCAAGCCACTTACGAGCAGTATGCGCCGCGTGTAGACTCTGTGCAGAATAGTGAAGAATTGTTCGAACTCATTGCAGATATGCTATACGAGCTGCGAGATGGACACGTCAACCTCAGTTCGGGTTTTGATCGCAGTCGCAACTGGCGATGGTTTTTAGACTTTCCGCCCAATTACAACTACGATTTGCTAGAGCGATCCTATTTTCAAGAAGAACAGCAGTTTTTAGGCCCATTCATCGTCTTCGACTTTGAGGATGTGGGCTATATGCACTATCGCAGCTTTTCTTCTGGCTTTAGCAATGCCGCTTTGACCTATATTATCAACCGCTTCAAAGATTATAAAGGCATCATTATCGACATTCGAGATAATGGTGGTGGCTCGAGTGGCAATGTTGGAAAGATCGCCTCCCGTTTTACAGACGAAAGGGTACTAGCAGGGCGTGAACGCTATCGGGATGGCATCGGGGCAAATGATTTTTCCGAGTGGGAAGATGCTTATATCGAACCTTTTGAACCCGACGAAACGCGAGACAGCATCGCTTATCGCTTTACCAAACCCGTCGTAGTGCTGACCAATCGCTCTTGCTATAGTGCTGCCAGTTTTTTTACGCAATACATGCGCGAACTACCCAATGTGACTACGATGGGTGACTGGACAGGTGGCGGCGGTGGTGGTCCCTCTTTCACGGAGTTGGCGAATGGTTGGCGGCTTCGGGTTTCCAATACTCAATTTGAGTCTCCCGATGGTTTTATTATCGAAGACGGCATTCCACCAGATATGCGAATAGATTTGGCAGCAGCCGATGAGGACAGTGGAGAAGATACAATTTTGGAAGCGGCATTGGCGTTGTTGCGGCAGTAGGTGAGGCTGGCAATTGGCTGGCTATTGGAAAATAGTTGGGTTACGAAATTTCAAGTAACGCTCGAGGTAAATCTCTGTAAAGCCCCTGAAATCTTCGAGCATACTTGTTGCGCGATTTCAAACGCTTTACTAAGTTTCAAAAGTTTAGTGAAGCTTTACTGTCACAGAATGGAGTATTTCACCCGTTATTCGCATTAATAATCATCAGTTAAGCGTATCAACATTATCAACAAAAAAGCTTTTAGCGATTACCTTAGAAATTCACTTACCCAACAGTACCTCTCAAAAGAAAAATCTTACTTCGACTCCGCTACGGCTCGATTCGCTAGGGCTTGTGCCTGTTTTACCAAGTCAATGAATTGAGCGCGATAAGCATTTGGGTCTAATCCTTTGGACTGTTTTGCCAATTCTAATACTTGCTCGTAGTTCGCATCTGCCTTGTATTCAGAATCTCTGAGTAGCATCCCAAATTCAGCAACGGCAACCGAAAATCGGAAATTATTGCTGGTATTTGCCAGTGCATTGTTCGAGTCTAGCGCAACTGCCGTTATCAATTTACTCTTTTTGCCATCAGGTGCTTTATAGCGCAGCGCGACCGTAGAGAGTTCGTTGTCGTATTTTTTATTGGGCTTGGTTTTGATTTTTTGATATTTTAGTTCTGTATCCTTTCCCAGATGTTTGGATTTGACACCCGTGGGAATAATTTCGTAGAGTGCTGTCACGGTATGTCCCGCACCGAGTTCTCCAGCATCTTTGGTGTCGTCTTCAAAGTCTTCGTTCTCCAACAAACGATTTTCGTAACCAATCAAGCGGTAACCTGCGACCTGTTTCGGATTGAACTCAATTTGAATCTTAACATCTTTGGCAATTGTAAACATCGTTCCTCCAAACTCATTGACCAATACTTTTTGGGCTTCTATGACATCGTCTATGTAGGCGTGGTTACCATTACCCTTACTAGCTAGTTGTTGCATTTTATTGTCTTTGTAGTTACCCATACCATAGCCCAAAACAGTCAAGAAAACACCACTTTCTCGCTTTTCCTCGATCAAGCGAACCAGTTCTGCATCACTACTCATACCTACATTAAAATCTCCGTCCGTGGCTAAGATGACCCGATTGTTTGCGCCTTCGATAAAGTTTTCGATGGCTACTTGATATGCCAGTTGAATACCCGCTGCGCCCGCTGTAGAACCGCCTGCTCGCAGATGATTAATAGCCGTTAGCATTTTCTCTTTTTCCTTGCCGCTAGTAGAAGGCAAAACGAGACCAGAACTGCCCGCATAGGTGACAATTGCAACTCGATCATCAGGGCGCAATTGATCTAACAGCAATTCAAAGGAGGATTTCAGCAGTGGCAATTTATTCTTTGCTTGCATACTGCCCGATACATCTATTAGAAAAACCAGATTAGAGGCAGGCAAATGATCGGTCACAATTTTCTTTCCTTGCAAACCAATGTGCAACAAGCGATGATCGGTTTCCCAAGGGCAATCAGAAACTTCTATGATGACTGCAAAAGGATGTTCGTCCTGAGGCTCAGGATAGTCGTAGTTGAAATAGTTGATTAGCTCCTCGATCCGAACCGCATCCTTTGGTGGTAGTTGCCCATTTTGTAGAAAACGACGCATATTGCTGTAAGCAGCAGCATCTACATCTATGGAAAAAGTAGATTGTGGTTCTTTTTGGACTGTATAAAAACGGTTTTCGTTGATGCGGTGGTAGTCTTCGGTATGGTGTACTCTCGGATGAAGAGATGAGGAGGCAGGATTTTTCTTTGATCGCTTTCCTTTTTTACGAACGCCAGCTACGTAGAAATCAGTAGAATTGTCTCTCGAACCTCGTGCGTATATGCTATTCCCTTCATTTGTCGAAAAGCGTCTAGTAGTAGAAGAAATTTTCTGCTTAGTCGTTCTTTTCTGCAAATTACGGATTTGTTCTGAAATGACTGTCTGTCCTTGCGTAGTATTATCTGCTTCCACTAGCGGTACTTCATGGGCTATTATTTCTACTTTTAAATCCAGTAAGTTGATGCCTGTTAGCGTTATTTGTAGCGGCTTTTTGATGTCGTTTAATCCAACTTCTTCCGTGTCATAACCAGTATAATGAATAACTAATATTGCAAGAGAATCCTGTAAAGTGATACTAAACGCTCCATTTACATCCGTAGCTACAACATTGCTAGTCCCCTTTTCCAATACAGATGCACCAATCAATACCGCCCCGTCTTTATCCGTTACTTTACCTTCAATCACGATTTGTGCCTGCACGTTTAGGCATAGCAAAGCCATGACTAACAAGACCATTAGTTTTTTCATAATTCAGATTGTTAAGTTTGTGATATGATTTGTTGTAGCTCTGATCGTAAATCAAAGAAATGCACGCCTCGGTTACCTATCTACATAAATGAAGCCTCTATTTAGTAACGTTTGAAAATGGTGATACGTCTACTGGTATTAATAAATTAGGCGTGTACGAGTTTTAAGCAACACTTAAAACAAGTTTTAGTAAAGCTTCTGAGATCGCGCAACAAATATGTCCAAAGGGTTTTTACGGCATGAAATACAAATTTTGTACATGACTCTACTAAAACATGCAAATATTGGCATTAATCACTATTTTGTTACTATATTTATGGTGAGAAATAGAAGGTGCATGTTAAATAAAGTAAGTACCTAAGACAACGTTTGTAAGATCCCACAGCTCTTAATGAGCGCTCCTATCCAAGCATTTAATTTTATTGAATGTGCGTTTCTCATTCTGTTCTTGAATCCAAACAAAAAGCATAAACTATGAAAAAACGCAAGTGTCTAGCGTGTGGCGAAGTCATCACTGGGAGGAGCGATAAGAAATTTTGTGATGCCGACTGCCGAACTACCTACAACAACAAATTGAATAGTGATGTAAATAACACTATGCGCAACATCAATAATATTTTGCGCAGAAATCGGCGTATTTTAGCGGAACTCAACCCAAATGGGAAAGCTAGGGTGCATCGTGACAAAATGCTTGAAAAGGGCTTCCAATTCAACTACTTCACGAATATCTACCGAACCAAAGCGGGCAAAGTCTATCGCTTTTGCTACGACTACGGCTATCTAGGACTGGAAAATGATTATTTTACACTGGTGAAAAGGCAGGAGTATGTGGATTAGGAGCAGCGGTATCAACAGTTTACATTTACTCCATGCTTTAGGTAATATTCGTGTAAGAGTTTTGAGCAGTACTGGAATAAATCCTAGTAAGGCTCTTGAGATCGAACAACAAGTATATTTAATGCGAATAACGGGTAAAATACTCCTTTTCTTGGTAGGAACAGCTTTGCTAAACTTTTGAGACTTAGTAAAGTGTTTGAGATCGCGCAACAAGTATGCCCAGAGGCTTTTATGGACGGAAACACAAATTTCAATTTATTTTTCTCCAAAAAATAAGTTTAAATTTGTGTTTCCGTCCGAAGAGAATTACTGAGCATACTTGTTGCTCAATTCGCGGATATTGACCTGAACTATATCTGAGTCAAGTGTCAAGAAGAATGAGATTTGTACAGGCGTTATTCGCATATTTAAAGGGTATTTATTTCATTTTTTTATCCCAAAACCTCATCTGTGATCTCCACCAATTGCTTCACTAATTTTTCTTGATAAGCATCAGCATGCGCCGTTCCAAAACCACCACTGTCATTATCAAAGTACTTGCCTGTGATGACTTTGTACTGCTGTGATACGGCTAAATCGTATAGAATATTCGCGCCTTTATCTGCGGAAGACCAATATCTGCCATAAGCTTCTTGCACCATTCTAGTATTGAGCAGTGAGCCAGGATTTACAGCAATTACTGAAATATCAGATAGTCTTTTTGCTAGATCAAAACTCCACATCGTTAGTGCTAGCTTGCTTTGTGCATAGGCTTCTTGGGTAGAAACCTGAGTCGTTCCAGTTAGAAAACCTTTTGATACGGTGCTTTGCGCCGCTGAACTTAGATTGATAAGGCGTGCATTTTCGCTGACTTCAAGGATAGGCAATAACCCATTAGTAAGGACATAAGGCGCAAGATAATTAACTACCAAACGCAAGTCTAGCCCATCTTTATTCCGTGCATTGGGACTTTTGAAAACGCCTGCATTGTTGAT
>JBCDKV010000198.1:0-7948 GCA_038746215.1 Bacteroidota bacterium
GACCGTAGCCTTAGATTCGTCTTAACAATATCTCTGGGTGCGCAAGAATTTTCAGAAGAAAATACAAACGGTCAATTGGTCGGGTATGGGCTTAAAGAATATTCAAGAACGCTTCGCCTTTTTTACCGGGCGAGCAGTAAAGGTAGAGGAAGCAGCCCTGCAATTCAGTGTTGGACTGCCGTTGATTCAGTCTGCGAATCATAAGCATATTGCTTTGGATGAAGTCAGTGTATTGCAGATGGATATGAATCGAGCGTAGATTGGTTGCAATAATTCCCCAGATATTAGATTAAATGCTTTGCTAAAGTTGCGCGATCTCACGAGCTTTACTAGAACTTGTTTTGAGTGTTACTTAAAACTTCGCATACGCCTAGTTTTCAATGAGAAATGAATAAGGTAGTTACTAGCGAGAGACTACTGGACATTTTAGATTACAGTAGAAAAGAGAAGCAGCTTACATAGCTACACTAGCAGCTTTTCTTAGTGTTTCAAATTTGTGTTTTGTCCAGGAGTGTATACTAGCGAACACAATGTACACAAAGGAGGATTAGCACCGTAATGATCTACTTTAAGCGATAGGCATCAACATGGTGAATTCCCCAACGATAAGCTACTCCCATCTCCATTAATACCCCAGAAGCTTCTTTTAGATCGAGCAGTAGCGGGCGCACGCCTAAATGAATGTTGATGTAGTTACTGAAGATCGAAGGTTTCCCGTAATAGTAGTTCGTCTTTTCTTTACCGAATCGCATCGTGTAATGTAACAACACACCAGGACTGAATCCTCGTAATTGCGTCCATTCTGTATCGTCACTGTCGAGGCGTTTCGTCAAATTTTGTATAGCAAGATTAGCTTCTAATTGTAATTGCCACTCGTTTTTAGCGTTTGTCTTCAGTATTTTGTTGTAGTTGAAGCCCATTAGTAAAGAAAGCGGAGTGCTGAATTGCTCGCGCGTTGAATTGATCGGAAAATCTTGTTTCAATCCATTAGCATAGAAAGTCATGTTAAGACCAATTCCTGTAAGAGGCTTGAAAAATAAAATGATGTCCATTTTTGCACCGCCACCCGTTTTCAAATACTCAGCAGCATTAAAGGTAGGTTGATTGACTAAGCCACCAAATAATAGGTCTAGGCGAATTCCTGATTTGTTGATGTATTCAAATTCGTCTATATCTGCCGCTCTGTATGCTTGGGCTGCTCTATATCCCAGTTGCTGCTCTGTGAATCGGTAAGTTGGAAAAGTTATTTGCATCATATAAATAGAGGGGACGGGTGTACCATTTTGGAGTTGTGGCTGAAAATTAGGTATAAATGCCGTTCGTGCAATCAAACTGTCCAAAATGGCAGGGTCTTCTATTCCATTAATATTTTCTAAGGTGGGAACGCCATTGATCTCAATCCAATAAATGAATACAATTGACTGGTTTTCTAATAAAGCTCTTTGTTGCTTCGTAAAATCTATTTTATAGTACTCCAAGGCAACACGATCTAAGCCACCAATGGGATAAGCATCTCGATTGAGACTATCAGTTACTATATTTTGGTCTTGGCAAATAGCAGTGATGTGAAAAGCGGAGAGAATAATAAGGATTATTTGCTTCATATCATAAATTGAGTGTGTAAACTCACAATAACGAAGCCACTTTGAAAAGGTTACGTCGCTGCCATTCTGAATGGGTATTTGGCACTGAACGTAGTTTAATGTATTTCAAGCTCTAAGAGCATTTTGCAAGCTTCTTTTCAGTATTGCCAAAACTTCATATCCACCTAATTTAATTTCATATATTTGTCCATACACCGCTCAGCTAGACTTTAGCCATTAATACGAATAACGACTGTACAGATCTCATTTTTCTTGACATTTGACTCAGATGTGATTCAGGTCAATATCCGCAAATTGAGCAACAGGTATGCTCTAAAAGTCCCTTCGGACGGAAACACAAATTTCAACTTATTTTTTAGAGAAAAATAAGTTGAAATTTGTGTTTCTGTCCATAAAAACCTTTGGGCATACTTGTTGCGCGATCTCAAGCACTTTACCAAGCTTCAAAAGTTTAGTAAAGCCGTTAATGCCACAAAATGGAGTATTTCACCCGTTATTCGCATCATTAGCAGTTGACTATTTGCCGATAGTGTTTAGCTTACAGTAATTATGTTTACTTACACTCGGTAAAAAAAAAACGCATTTAAGTAAATTTATCGTACTGATTTGTAAGCATTTATGATACGAGCCAACAGCTAATAGTAAAAGGCTAAAGTCGAGCTGAGGGGCTACTACCAAAAATATCAACCTACTCTGCCTCCCACTCATTATTCTCCACTTCCACATCCACCATACCTCGATAAGGATCAATTTTCGCGGATTTCACTGCTTTTGACACTTCCAATTGATATTCAGGATGCGTCCAGGGCCAGTCTTCGGCAGTCGTATATTTGATGCCCTCCATCTCCATAGCAGGTTTTTCACCTCGCATGATACGCAAAGGAATATTAAATAGTTCTTGGCTGCCATCTTTATAGGTAACGAGTACATCCACAGGCATCGGGAATAAGCCATTCCTTTTCAGCGTGAGCATCATTTTGCCGTTCGCTTCTACCATGCCTTCCACTGCGTAGTCAATGGTATGCGTCGTATTGACCATGTATTCTTTGTACCAATCCAGTTCTAGCCCCGATTCTTTTTCCATGATTCTGATGAAATCATTGGGATTGGGATGCTTAAATTTCCAAGTATCGTAATAGCGCAAAATGCCTCTTCGGAAGGCTTCTTCGCCTAGAATGTATTTGAGTTGCGCCATAAAGATGCTACCTTTAGTATAGGCAGATACGCCATAGGCTCTATTGGAAACAAAATGATCGGCGTGGGTGCTCATGGGTTCTTCCTGACCACTTTTGGCAAAGAAAGAAAAGCCACGGAAACTGCCTGCGTGCGGGTTTGCGGACACTTTGCCTTGCAGCATTTTTTTCTTCCGCAGGTGGTTTGAGATTTCCGCACTGGCAAAGGACGTAAAGCCTTCGTCCATCCAAGCGTACAGACTTTCGTTTGTTCCTAAAACCATCTGATACCAGGAGTGCATCAATTCGTGTATCGATACTCCGACCAAGCTAGGGAAATTTCGCTCGCCTGTAATCAAGGTTGCCATCGGATATTCCATACCGCCATCGCCACCCTGAAGAAAAGCGTACACTTCGTAAGGATACTTTCCATAATTTTTATTGGCATAGTCAAATACTTCTTCCATCACTTCGGGTAGGGCTTCCCAATTTTCTTTGGTTTTCTCGTTTTCTTGGTAGAAAAAACGCATCAGGATGCCATCGGGCGTTTTGCGTGTTGTATGCTTATAATCGGGATCAGCAGCCCACACAAAATCGTGAACATTAGGTGCCTTGAAATGATAGGTAATTTTACCTTTTTTCTTTTTCTGCTTACCACTTTCATTGTAGCCATGCCCAACTTCTTCTGGATTTTGAATATAGCCCGTAGCACCTACTACATAATCTTTATCAATGCTAATTTTGACATCAAAATCGCCCCAAACACCATGAAACTCCCGACCAACATAAGGGTTAGCGTGCCAACCTTGGTAGTCGTATTCACTCAATTTAGGATACCACTGCGCCATCGAATAGTCAATGCCTTCTTTGTTCATGCGTCCCGAACGACGTATTTGTAGTGGCACTTGTGAGTTGAACACCATTTCTAGGGTCGTTTTGCTATTAGGTAAGATCGGTTTTGCTAACTCCACCTCTAGGATCGTCCCTACCGTTTCGTAGGTAGTTGCCATGCCGTCCTGTTTCAAGGAAGTGACCTTGTGGTAGCCGATCTCATTTGGGCCTAATTTAGAGATGCGCTGTCCTACCCTAGGATCAGAATCTACATTATACTGCCGAACATCCATCATACTGCCTGGCTGGAAAGCATTGAAATAGAGGTGATAGAATACCCTGTCCAAAGTATCGGGCGAATTGTTGTAATACACCAGTTTTTGTGTGCCTTCGAAGCGGTGTTTTGTTACATCAAAGTCGATGTTCATTTCGTATTCCGCACCTTGTTGCCAGCGATCGGGTTGTGCAACTAATGCAATGGAAATGAATAAAAAAGCGAAGAATATCAAATATTTACTTATCATATTGTGTTTGTGAATTAGAAAGGAACTTTGAAAATGAAAGTTTGAATAAAAATGAAATTCTAAAGCCGTTTGTTCTGTGCGCCTACACGAAATTCTCTTATTACTATAGTTTTCAAGGGATTAACTCTAGTTTATCCTCAGTCAATACACTACTGGACATTTTAATTTTTAACACCTAGTCACCTAGAAACACATAGCTGTTATGGCTTGATTTTTAGTAAATTATCTTAGTTTTTGGCTGCTATTCTGAGGTTGTAAATGCCTACTGATCGGTAAGCCCCAAGGATTGCCGAGCAGCTAGTAACGGTAGGCTCGGCAATCCTTAGGGTTTACCGATCCAGTAGGTCTAAATTCTAATATTAGAGGAGTAGCCTTGAGCATACTCAACCCACCACATCATCTCCCATCGTTTTAAAAATGCCTTTGTACCAAATTGGGATCGTCACTAATCCAATGACAATTAAGACCAAAGATAATACAACACCTTCCGTGCTGGGTCGGAACATCAACTTGCCAAAGCCAACCAATAAAGTGAAAAGCGATATAGCGGTAATGATGACATTTTTGATCGCAAAATTCATGCGTTGGATAGGGGCTTTTGTGTCCTCGCCGAGTTGCTGGGCGGTGGTTTTCCAAAATCCCGAAGGGCGCACCTTTTGGTAAAAATCTGCTAACTTTTTGGGATCGTTTTTTGGTGTGAGCAAGGTCACAAGAATCACAATGATGGTCGTACTGGCTGCCATAATCACCAATTGCAACCACTGTTCGCTTACAAAAGTCAGTACGATTGGGGCAATGACTAGCGAAGCGACAATAGCCGAAATTTCTGAAAAAAGATTAATTCTTTCCCAAAGCCAACGCAACAGCAGTACCGCACCAATGCCCGCCTCAAATACTAAAGCGATGTACCAAGCTTCTTGAATAGAACCTAAATTGAACATGATGGTGAGGGCAATGAAGAGAATGAGCAGGTTAGAAAGTCGAGCAACCCACACCAATTCTGAGCTTTTGGGCGTTCGTTTACGCCATTTTTCTGATATAATGTGTTTGTAAATATCATTGCTCCAATAGCTCGATCCCCAGTTGAGGTGCGTATCTATCGTAGAAGCCAATGCGCCCAGCAGTCCCGTCAGCATGATGCCTTTGATACCCATGGGAAGCATATCGTTGATGCCATTGACGAAAGTTAGTTCTCTGGAAGCAGTGAAACCTGCCTCCGCTGTTTCTGCTAAATCGTAAGGATAGACCACCAGCAATCCCACACCAATGACCAGCCAAATCAGACTCCTCAAAAAGACCTGTACCCAAGTAAAAATAAGTGCCGCTACTCGTGCGTCCTTATCCGAGCGACAAGCAATCATACGTTGCGCCAAATAGCCCGTTCCGTCGCTGTTTTTCTGAAACAACCACTGCAAACTCAGCAGGACAATGAAAGGCATGATCGCATCTTCCACATTGGGGGTAAAACTGAGTAGTTCACTCGATTTTGCATCGCCGTATATGCTTTCTACTTTGCTGATAATGCCTCCGATACCGCCTGCGTGATACAATATATAGCCTGCATAGATCAGCGTTCCGACCATGGCGAAAAAAAATTGTGTAATATCGGTTGCAACGACGCTGCGCAGACCACCCGTGGTTGAATACATGGTCGTGAAACCCAAAATCAATACGATACTGATGAGATTGTTGGTCGTGGTGATACTCGGATCGACCGTCGCGTCGCCTCCGAGCACGGAAAGTCCTGTCCAAGAGATGAAATTATAGATGGGTTCGTAGATGCCCGCTGGTAACCACTGATCCCAAAACAGAAAAGCTTCGGCGATGCGCATAGCAGCCACCAAAACCATTGCCATCACGGTGCAGTTGATGACCGTGCCGTAGTAAATTGCTTTTAGTCCACGCAACAAAGTGACGCCTTTCCCACTGTATCGCATGTCTGCGAGTTCGGCATCCGTAATGACTTTGGAACGTCGCCATTGCGCACCGAGTACAATACCCATCACTAAGAACGCAAGTCCAAAAATCCACAGTCGCCACACCAAGAAAATACCGCCCGTTGCGATCATACCCGTCACGAGTAGTGGCGTATCCGCAGCAAACTGAGTTGCCGCCATACTAAGTCCTGCACGCCAGCCTTTTAGCGTTCCACCAGCCAAAAAATATTCGTCTAAACTTTCGCTGGCTTTCGATTTGGACTGAAATCCAGAATAAATGGCATACACCACAAAGGCAAGTACAATTGCTAAGTCAAGCATGGAAGATCGTTTTGTATAGGTAAATTTGGAAGATAGTGGTTTTGAGTTGGGTGTTCAATAGCTCGTAAAGCCCTACTCTGTCACATAAGTATAAAAGGACGAAAGAGCTTACAATTGTTTGGTTATTAGTTATTTATCAGCGTTAATTGAAGCTTAAGACCATTGTGTCGAACTCCTACTAGTAACGCTACTCAGTCGCATGAGGTCAGCAAATATAGGAAAACATCTAGGAAGTAGGATAGGACGAAGACTTCAAAATATCGCTAATATTTCTTGATAAATGAGCTTTTTTTTTATATGAAACTTTAAAGAGTTATGATACGTAGTAGTAAATATAGTCCTAAAAAAATAATCGCTGTCCCTCCAGTGATTATTAAAATTTGAACGACAAAAGAAACATACTTATTTAGGCACTTAGCAAACGATAAAAACATTATTTAACAGAAATAGGCTCAAAGTAGTGGAAAGACTCGACAAGCTTCCATCCACCTACTTCACAGTCATTTCGCAAACATCTACCTATATGTGTATATCCAGATTCTTACTACTTGCACTTGGCTTGTGGTTGTACGGCAGTACTGCTCATGCACAAGTGCCTGGCTATCTTGGAAAGCGAACCTTCTTCACCTTTGACATCGCTGCTGCGGCAGCTATCGGTGCTCCTACTAAAGGCAATGCTGGTACCGATGCGGGGAATGACCTCTTTATTTATGGTGTAGGACTCAACTACGAATGGCAGGCTCAAATCTCGCACGTCATTAGTCGAGACAAAGCCATCGGTTTGAGGCTTGGACACTACACGACCGCTACCGATAGTTACGCTAGTTTTGCAACTTCTGGCGAAGAACTTTTCCCCACCGACTACACTGGTCCTATCCAATCAGATGATGTCTTTTTCCTGCCTAGGGTACAGTCTTTAGGGCTAGTTTATATGAAGTTCAATCAAAGCAAAGGCGCCATTGCCCCTATGGGCAGCTACAAATTTTTTGGACTCAAGAGAGCTTTCATCAGCAATACGGGTGCAATCGTTGATGAACAAGGAGAGGGAAGTTCTAGCAGTGGAGACGACATTAGTATAGACGACCGATTTGGTATGAACTTTTTCATCATGGGGGCTAGCAAGACCCGTATTTTTGCAGATAAAATGCTGTTCAATGTAGGTTTTCAGGTTGGGCTACCATTGAGTTTCAAGTATTTGCAGGATGATTTTTCATTTTCAGACGAATTTACAAAGAATACGACTCGTTTCAGAAATAGCGTAGGACATCGCATTGTAGGGCATGAGTTGTTTCGTATGAATATAGGTGTAGGATTACTCCTATTTTAGCTCTTTCCACACTCGTCCATTGTATACCACACCACACATTCTCATCCATTTTTCCATTTTTTTATTCCGAGCATTATTGGCTTGCTCGTTGGTGGACACCTCAATCGTGAACCGTCAAATAGTAAGCTTTTCCATGAACGCTCACAATTAATAGCAAATGAATCAAACAATATATATTCCATTTCTGCTCCTACTTCTATCCCTTACTTGCCTTAGCTCACTCCTTGCACAA
>JBCDKV010000199.1:0-7941 GCA_038746215.1 Bacteroidota bacterium
CGCTCCCACTTAATCAATTTGCAACACATTCGCAGCTTCGAAGAAGTCTCCGTTTTGATGAACAATGGCAAAAAATTGGCAGTCGCTCGACAACGCAAACATCAACTGATTGCGCGATTTACACAGATATGATCCTAGCGTAAACTACTGGACATTTTAAGAACAGAGAGGAAAGACCGTCCTTTCAGAATTGTTAGAATTCATATCTATACTGAGTTTGGGATGAAAAAGTGCATTTTCATTTTGACCACTTTGTAAAATTGATGAATTGAAAAAATGCTGAATTGATTATTCCCATCCTATGATTAGCAGGACTGCCA
Organism: Bacteroidota bacterium; assembly: GCA_038746215.1. Classification (GTDB taxonomy): domain Bacteria; phylum Bacteroidota; class Bacteroidia; order Chitinophagales; family Saprospiraceae; genus JAAUTG01. The sequence goes on from JBCDKV010000199.1 coordinate 321, forward strand.
ATTATATAGCACGTCATCATCAATTTGGCAATTGAACAATTTTACAATTCGACTACTTGCACAAATTCATCCCATTTGCAGTATAAATCATTGGTCAACAATATTTTGCAATCTATAGATTGAGTCTGACAGCAAAGCGATCTGACTTCTCTACGATAAATATCCACTAGTAAATGTTTGGTAACGAGCAACAGTCGTCCGTTAGACATTTTTTGCCAAATTAAATTCTGAAATTGCTGTTAAAATTAGTTAAAATTAAATTTTAATAACGTATAAAATGTTAAAATCAGAATTTAAAATTGCTAGTTTTTTGCAACGGAATAGTCTTGTTCGCTATCAAATGTTTTACACCAATGCCCAATAGCGCATCCTAAAATTAAATGAAAATGAAATACGTCACTGGAAAATTTGACTACTTAGAATCCCAACCCAATTACTACGACAACTACAGAAATCGTATACCCGTCGTAGTCTCCACAGAAAATAGAATTAGAGAACACATCAAAGACTGGCTTCGGGATGAAGGCTTTCACAACGGCTTTATCGACTTGACACTTTGGTCGTATCAAAAGACACCTGGCAGCTACCAAGCGCAGTGGGTCGATGGCAAGATTGATGCCAAATATTGGAAAGATAAGACTTGGCAGGAGATTTGGAAGGCCATGCTGGAAGGATTTGAACAAAATAAGCGCAGTGAAGCCCACAAATACTTCATCCTCTTGTTTACACCCGCAGCTACTTGGACAGCAGCATCGGAAAGCAATAAAGACCGACACGTCCTTTTCGAAAATAGAAATGTTCACAACACCTTTACGGAAAAGAATGGCTGGGAACCTAGTAAGCAAATTATTATTTGGAAGACAGATGCTATTTTCTATGAGTAACAGGGCTATTCCTTAAGGCAATTGCCAATCGCTAACTATCTTTTGGCGATTGCTGACACTTCTAAGATGGCTAATTTTAAAATAGGGGTGTACGAAGTTTTTGTTTCCGCCCGAAGAGAATTACTGAGCATACTTGTTGTGCGAATTCTTTGCATTGACTCAGGCTATTTTCTGTTAACAAAACTGAGACTTCGTAAAACCCTAATTTTAAAAGAAAAGCTTTTTTAACAAGACATGCACGGCAAAAAAACGGTAATTCAACGATCACTTTATCTTTCGTGCTTACGGCACTGAGCGAATTCAATGCAATCTTTTGACATGTTTATCCGAGTCGTAAAAGTAGTTGACACTTTAGTGCTCCAATTGCTAATTTTTATGAAATAAAAATTAGCAATGGGGGTGTCCCTTTTGGACAGAAATGATGTTGTCTTTGTTGATTTTTTCCAAAAATCATCAAAGACAACATCATTTCTGTCCGAAGGGCTTTTTGAAAATGGAATTAAGCAAGTGGATAAACTTGTCAATCTTTTTATCCACAATCAGTAAAATACGCACGCTACTAGACTCAGCACTACGCTACTCACTACACCAAAACACAAATCAACTCACTATAAAAATTATACAAAATGAAAAAATTATTATTACTTTTTTGCTTATTCGTATGCTTTAGCATCATTGGTAAAAGCCTTTTGGCTCAACCTTTTATCGAAAAATCGAGCGACATCAAAGAATTTAACCGTAGTACTAGTGCAGTAGCCGATGTGGATGGCGACGGTGATGAGGATTTATTTATTACGGGCAGTGTAGATACACCTACTAGCTCAACTCACGAAATGCTACTTTATATTAATGATGGACAAGGTAATTTAGAAGAAGCGCCGAACACCCCTTTCGTTGGTGTTTGTTGTCTTGCTCAAATCAGTACTTTTGATGCCGATCAGGATGGCGATATAGACGTAGCAGTTATTGGAGCAGCATCTCCGTTTTCGCCTTCTACTATGTTGTACTTAAATGATGGAACTGGGGGGTTCACTGTCGCTGGAGAACAACCTTTTCGTAGAGCTGTAACGGGGCAAATTAGTCCTGCCGATGTGGATAATGACGGCGATATGGACGTAGTGGTAGCAGGTTCCGTTTTTGGGGTAGGACTAGAGCCATTTATAGAACTTCACATCAATGACGGAACTGGAAATTTTACGCCCAAAGAGAATGTTGCCTTTGCTGAAATTTCTCAAACTTCAGGTACTTTTGCTGATGTCGATAATGACGGTGATTTGGACTACATACTATCGGGAGGACAATTTGGAGAGACACCACTGGACTCCGAATATTTTACCTTATTGTACAAAAATGATGGTGCTGGGAATTTCACCGAAGTTGAAAATACACCTTTCACTGGTTTGCTCAGAGGAACGCTTGAGTTTCATGATTTTGATGGTGACAGTGATTTGGATTTATTCCTAATGGGCGATACTTCTAAAACACTCTTTGCCATGCCTATTGCAGAAATGTATTTGAATGATGGTGCTGGCAATTTTGCACAATTTCCTGATTTGAAACTTGATACGCCAGTTGCTTACGGTGCTGTCGATTTTGGAGATGTAGATGATGATGGCGATTTGGATTTGTTGATGTTAGGTGATTCGCTACTAAACAACTACACGACAGTTTTGTACCTCAACGAAGGTTTGGGCAACTATCAGCGACAGGATATTCCTTTTCTGAAATTGAGTGAGGGTTCGGCTGATCTATTGGACATAGATTCAAATGGTAGCCTTGATATAGTAGTCACTGGACTTATTTTTTCTGCTCCTACTGTCGTTCCAATAAGTGGTTCGCAAGTGTTTCTGAACAATAGGGCTACCAACGACAATTTATGCGACGCCACCACCATTGAAGTGGATGCAGGATGTGGCGGAATTTCCAATATTGATCTATCGGCAGCGACCGCAGAAGCCAACGAACCTTTGATTCTTTGCGCATCAACGGATACGGTGGTTTCCAACTCAGTTTGGTACACCTTTGTCGCACCCGAAGCCCCCGTTTTCATACTCGCCGAAGCAGATGATAAATCCACTACGGCGCTCGACTTCCAATTGCAACTTTTCACGCAAACGGGTGACTGCAATGACCTATCTATCCTCGAATTGGTGGCTTGCGGAACACATCAAGAAAATCTACTAGAAGGCGCAAGTCTGTTCGAGCAATTGGTGGCTGGCGAAACCTACTATTTGCAAGTCTCTGGACGAAATATCGAAGGTTTTGGACGCTTTGAAGGCACAGGCTGTTTGACGATAGAAAGCATTTCACCGCCCGAAAATGACGATGTTTGCAATGCCACTGTGCTAGAAATAGACGCCGAACCTACTACTTTTTCCAATTTGGGCGCAGGTGTACAAACGGGAGAAGCTGACATCACACCACCTTTTGGTAATCCTTTTGTGCAGACCGGCGTTTGGGCATTCGGACAAAACAGTATTGAGCATTCGGTTTGGTTCACTTTCACTACGCCCGAAGCAGGCGGCAGCTACGAAATAGACATGGACATCAGCTTTGGGCTTGCGGGTAATTTCAATGCACAACTAGCCGTTTACGAAGCAACGGATTGTACTGATTTTAGCACCTTCACGCTCCTCCAAGCGGATGATTTAAATATTGTGGAAGAGCGATTCAGTGTAAGTCTATTCCCCAAAGAGGATGTGTTTTGCTTGGAAGGCAATACGACCTATTACGTATTGGTGGATGGCGGCACGGAGATTTTTGGTAGCCCAACTCGATCAGAAGGACTTTTTCAGTTACAAATCAACACTAAAGAACTTGCTCCTATCAGTGCGCAGACCTATACACAAGGACAATTGTGCGAAGGAGAAGCAGCAGGAACAGCTATTGTTGCTGGTCAGGGTGGTGCAGGCGAATATACTTATGAATGGAGTACTGGCGCGACAACCCCCGACCTCATTTACAGTCTGGAATCTGGCGATTACACGGTGACGATTACTGATCAATGCGGAGACGAAGGCGTACAAAGCATTACTGTACCTGCCTTGTATCGCACTGAACTAGCGGTCAATTTAGCAGACCGCATCGCCTGCGAAGGAGACGAAATAACTCTAGCACCAGCCGTCACGGGCGGCATTCCACTCGAATCGTTTAGGGTATTCACCAAATCGCCTTTCAATTTATTTTTGGGAGATTTGACGATGCCTTTTTTGAAAGAGACCGTCGCAGAACGAATTAGTTTTGAGGGAGAATTGGCTATCTTTAGAGAAATGGAAATGATTCGAGGCGAGTTGTATAGTTTGGGACGTTTCAATCAATTGTACTTGATTGATGTCGAAAACGAAACCGTCACACAAGTAGATTCCATTGATTTACCACCCTTGCGTGATTTGAGCTATGTGTCTTCCACCGATCAAGTTTACACGGTGACCAATGATGGTACGGTCTATGAATTGGACATCGAAAATGGTACAAATACGCTGGTAGTCAATCCCGAACTACCGCTAACGGAAACGCAGCAAATTCGACACGCAGCGGTAGATCAGGATGGGGTGGTTTACTATTTGACCCAAGACTTCTTTGTAGAAGGTGGAACTTGGTATGCCATGCCACTATCGACGGGCGTCGCCGACAGCATTGGTCGTTTTGAGGGTAATGTATTTTTAGTGGATGCGATTGAAATTGATCCGTTCGACAATAGTCTCTACCATACTTTGGAAGAGTTTCAGAGCCTTGCGTTAAGTGTTCATTATATCGTGAAAGTGGACAAATCAAATGGACAAGAAATAGATCGCTTTGACGATGTGCAAGCGGACTTGATTACGGCAATGGCAATTGCAGATCGCCCCGCCGATGAACCGCTTTACGACTATCTATGGACGCCCGAAGCAGCCTTTGAGAACCCGACGGCACTCACACAAAGTCTCGTTGCGACAGAGGAGGTGACTTACACCTTTAGCGCATCCGATTTTTGTGGTACGGCAGCACAAGAAGAATTGACCTTGGAAGTACTGCCCGTCACCAATGTCACTATTGATACTAGCATCCTTAGAGGCGAAACCTACAATGGTATTGTCATCGAAACGGACACCATAATTTTTGAAAGTGCTACAACCGCAACGGCTTGCGAAAATCGAAGAGTCAATATCAGCGTCATCATTTCTAGTACGGATCAGATTCAAGCAGAGCATCTAGTGCGAATCAGTCCAAATCCAACCAGTCAAATATTGAATGTCTCTTTGGACGGACTTGTTTCCCGTGCTCCTGTCCGGTTGAGTATCCTAGATGTACACGGCAGATTGATTTGGCAGCAAAATCGTCAAGACCTACAAAGCGCGATAGCGGTAGGCGACCTCCAAAAAGGTTTGTACTTCTTAGAAGTTCGGACCGCAGAGCAGGTGGTGGTGCGGCAGTTTGTGAAGTTGTGAAAATGATGAATGAGAGCTGTCAAATTCTTAAAATTTGTCCAATCTCTTCTTTGCGTATTTGCTTTGCAAAAGGCTATTCTTCAGCCTTAACACACCACATTCATTAAAAAAAACAACCAATGAAACAAATGACACAGCTCCAAAAAGCGGGCGTATTTGTGAGACAAAACTTTCTGTCCGCAAAGCACTGTGCCGACCTTCGCACTAAGATATTACAGTCGAGACAAATGAGTGGAAGGGTCTATCACGACGCAAAAAGTCAAATCAATGAGGACTTACGAAAAACACAATTAGCCATTTTACCATACGAAGAGATTCAAAGCATTCAAGACCTATTTTCAGATTTAAAACCCAGCTTGGTAACACATTTCGGACTGCATTTGGATCGCTGTAGAACGCCCATATTCTGTTGCTATCAACAAGGTGATTTTTTCAAGAAACATCAAGATAATGGCGCAGATGACCCCAATAGCCCTCGCTCTTTAGCGATTCGGAAAATCACAGTCGTCTTGTTCCTAAATACACAGCAGCCTACCACAAAGCTCAGCCACTTCAGCGGTGGCGGACTTAGGCTATACGATCTGAAGGATCATTCAGAATCACTTACGATAAAAGAAGAAGAAGGGCTTTTGATTGCCTTTCGCTCCGAGGTGTATCATCAGGTCAATGAAATACGACAAGGGCAACGCTTCAGTGTCGTAAGCTGGTTTATTTGAATCAAAATTTTAAAACTTAATTATTTCACACTTTAAAACGTAATTTATTATGCCACCAACTAGTGCAGTAATACCCAATTTTAATTTTTCTCTATCTCCCGTGTCTTTACCACAACGCTTACCTTTTCCAAGGAATGAATCCGTCGTTTTAGTACCTGCTTATTTCTTTCCCTACGATAATGCAAATCCAGGTACACACAATGTCGGACCATATTGGTCAACACTAATTGAAGCCGCAAAGCTTCATGGCAACCGATTGGTCGTTATTGCAAATCCAAACAATGGACCAGGCAGTGGTACAGGTTGGGAAAATCAAAAGTACCAAGAAGCGATCACCAAAGTCCGCAATGAAGGCGCCGTGGTCATCGGCTATGTGCACGTTTGCTACGGATTGGAGCACCATTCTGCGGCTTGCAACAATCGCACCCTGCAAGATATACATAGCGATATTGATAAATGGATGGCTTGGTACAATGTGGATGGTATTTTCTTGGACGAGACTGCTACCCAAGCTCCAAAATTGCAATGGCATCAGGACTTGGTGCAGTATATCAAAAGTGTGTTTGGGGAAGATGGCTCTGTTTACATGAATTATGGAGTCATGCCAAATACGTCTTACATATCAAATATGCCTAATGTAATTCACGGTGTATTTGAGAATACGCCAGGTGCTTTTGATGCACAATTTGCACAAATCCAGCAGTCTTCTCTACACAATCAAACGACTATTTTGATTCATTCGGAGAATGGCTCGGACTGGCAGCAATTGAAGGATAAAATTTTGTCGGGCATCAAAGTACAAGGTTTTTACATTACCAACGATACTTTTCAAGGAAATCCTTGGGACAGCTTGCCGCCTTATTTTATGAGTTTATTTGACTAAGAAGTAGTGCTTAGATTTGTCAAATTTTAAAAATTTGGCAAATCTCTTCTGTTAGAATTTCACACCTCAAACAACTCCTCCATCGTCACCTCCCAGTGAATTTCAATCCAATAATACCTACTTTGTCCAGTAGTTTAAGGTGATGATATGCGGTTAAATGTCTAGGATATTTACTTTCCATACTTCTACATTGACCACCTGTCCTCAGTATCCAAGATATAGTATTTAAAAGCGTATGCAAATTTAATTCATGCAGGGCTTGCTCAGGAAATAAATCTTTTATATATTTCCTTTGGGAGTCGGTCAGTTCCTCTAATTGTGTATTCATAACTTGTGAGTTTTGTTGCGCTTACAAAGTCGGAATCCGGTTTCTATTTTACGAATAGGATAATCTAAGACATGCTCTACGTTCCATAAGAGAACTAAGAGCTTGTTTGGAAATTAATAATCGGTCTGCAAACGGCTCTTTTTCCGTTACTCGGCGTTAAAAAAGTGGTCAATTATCCAGATAAGCTCCCATTTTAACTCAGAAAATGGAAGTCCTTTATCCCATTTCTTCGTGGATTAACGAAAAAATAGCTCGTTTTCGATTCAAAGATCAAAATATAAACAAGCTCTAAGCGCAATAGCGAGACCTGTAATGTTATCGCGGATCAAAGAAAGCAACCCGATCCAGGCGTTGACATTCGAGCCGCCTTCCCGCGCCACGAC
>JBCDKV010000200.1:0-7940 GCA_038746215.1 Bacteroidota bacterium
ACTTACTATCAAAAGAAAAGACATGAAGGTAACGAAAATAAGCGGTGCACTTTCGCCAGGAAAGAACTTGTGTAGTCCAAATGGTACCGTAGAAAATACAAAATCTGGTACAGGCCAAGTAGGCATACTGAATCGCAAAGCTCCGTACGCAATCAAAAAACCTGCAAATGTAAAGGCATCGGAAAGTAGGAAGTACCACATCATTAGCTTACCATAGCTCGCCTTGAAGGGCTTTTCTTCTCCTCCGTCCCATCCTTCTTCGTATTCGTTGTGATGATCGTCATGGTGTTGGTCATCATGATGATCGTCGTGCAACTCCTCCTGTTTGATTACGTCTGTTTCTATCGCCATAGTTTTATGTTTGCTATTAGCTATTAGCTGCTTGCTTTTAGCTGGCAGAGAAAAATATTACTTGTTGTTGGTGGTTAAAAGTTTGGTGCTTGGTTTTGAAAAGCTAAGAAAATCAGCCAGTCTAGCTAAGTTTTCAACTTACAATCTGAAGTACTCAGCGGCCCAAAGCATACACAGATTTTAAGTTTAAGTGATAACGTAGACGCTCTGGACTAGCAAGCGTTAAGAGTTGCCAATCAATTATTATTTGACCAGCAGAACCCAATATTTTGACTTAATGAAGATGTCACTGCAAAGTAAAAAATACTATTAGATATATCCAAAGAAAATCTACAAAGTGCCAATATGTTAGTGTTAATTCAAAACGCAACTTTCGCGCTTCGGTCACTTTATGCGGCAACAAGAAAGCATGTAGCATAGCCACGGTTAGTACTGCCAATCCACCTAAAATATGTGCCACATGAACCCCTGAAATAACATAGACGAAAGAACCTGACGGATTCCCCGTCAATTCGACACCTATACCTTCTAACGCCAACCAGCCTTGGTACTGCAATGCAATGAAAGCTGCACCGAGAAAGAAAGTAACCATTGCTAGTCCACGGTATAAAGCCGTGTTTCCTTTTTTGAAATTGGTGTAAGACAAATGTAAAGTCACACTACTAGCTACCAGAACCAGCGTATTGTACCAAAAAATATTGGGCAAACGGAACTCTAACCAGTTCCCAGCTGCCTGCCGAACCACATAAGCACTCGTGAATGCCGCGAACATCATCATAATACTCGCACACCCCACGTAGAGTGCAAACTTTTTCGACGGTATTTTACTCCTTGATTTCTCCTGTGCCACGCTTGCGATCATGTTTGTTTGGTATTAATTATATTAACTTATTAGCTTTTGCCTAAACAGCCTATACTTTATCAAAAAAATAAATTAAAAGAGTCATAGGAATATATACAAAGGAGCTAAACATTAGTCTTAGTGCAGACTTACGGTCAAACTGCTGATAGAAATTCCAAGCAAAGTAGGCAAATATCAAACTTAGTAAGGCCACCAGAATGCCTGATATTAAACCTGTGATGCCTAAAAAGTAAGGTACTAAAGCCGTAGGGATTAGACAAACTGCAAAAACGAATGCTTGAATACCTACTGATCTGCTTAATTTTCCATTTTGCTGTGGCAGGAACTGATAGCCCGCTTTGTGGTAGTCCTCAAAGCCCAGATAGGCAATCGACCAAAAATGGGTGTACTGCCAAAAAAACTGGATGGCGAAGAGCGTAAACCCCAAAAGGGAAACCCGACCTTCTGCTGCTACACAACCAATTAGCGTTGGCAATGCACCAGCTACCGCTCCAACCGTTACTGCGGTGGGACTTAAACGCTTCATGGGCGTATACATGAAAGCATAACTCATCAAAGCAATAGTCCCCAATAAAGCAGTTCCAGGATTGAACAGCGCGAGCAAAGTTATACCCACCATACTCATCAATCCAGCAATCAATACTGCATTGGAAATATCCATTCTACCCGCTGCAATGGGTCGATCTGCAGTTCGCTTCATCAACTTATCAAAATCTCTTTCTAAAACTTCATTTAGAATATTAGCAGCCGCCGTAACAAAAAAACCGCCTCCTGCTAGTACTAAGACACCAACTGCGCTTACTTGACCTTCGTAGGCGATAAGATAAGCCATGATGGAGGAAAAGACAACGGTTGCAGACAAACGCAATTTAACCAAAGCATTAAAGTCTGACCACCACCTAACTGACTTTTTAGATTCTACTGCTGTCTTATCCAATTTGATTTAGCCTATTAAGAAAGGTAACAAGCGGTCTAAAACGACTTGCTACCTTTCAATTTCTTGTATTACTATGTTTAATTTAGAAATCCGAGGATTTTTCAACATGTTTATCTGAGCCACAAAAGTAGTTGACACTTTTGTCTCAAATTGCTAATTTTTATTTCATAAAAATTAGCAATTTGGGTGGCCTTTTTGGACAGAAATGATGTTATTGTTGATGATTTTTTCCAAAAATCATCAACAATAACATCATTTCTGTCCGAAGGGACTCTTGAAAACAAGATGAAAAATTTCATTTTTCATCTTGTTTTCAAGAAAGAATCTCAAGCGAGTAGATAAACATGTCGATTTTTCCCAGACATCTAAGTATACTGTACGAACTTAATGCGCATGTTTTTTCTCTTCTTCCGTCATTGGTTCTATCTGCGACACGAAATCACGTCCATCTTCTCTTGAACCATAGTCATATGCCCAACGCTGTACAGAAGGGATATTACCTTCCCAGTTTCCATGTCCCGGGCTAATCGGTGTTGTCCATTCCAAAGTAGTTGCATTCCAAGGGTTCTTGCTAGTTACTTTTCTGCCGTACCAAATACTGTAGAAGAAGTTAATTACCATCAGCAATTGGAATCCAAAAGTAATAATAGCTGCAACCGTAATGAATTGGTTCATACCTGCAAACATTTCAAAAGTTTCATAACCGTCAAAACGTGCGTAACGTCTTGGTACACCTGCCATACCTAAATAGTGCATGGGCCAGAATATACAGTAAGCTCCAATGATCGTTCCCCAGAAATGTATTTTCCCAAGCGTATCGTTCATAAATCGACCAAACATCTTTGGAAACCAGTGATAGACACCAGCGTACATTCCAAAGAAGGCAGCAATTCCCATTACAATGTGGAAGTGTGCTACCACGAAATAAGTATCGTGCAGTTGAATATCGATGGCAGAGTTACCTAAGAATAGCCCTGTTAAACCACCAGAAATGAACATGGATACAAATCCAATTGCAAACAAACTGGCAGAATTAAATCTGATATTTCCTTTGTAGAGCGTCGTAATCCAGTTGAACACTTTCACCGCAGAAGGTACTGCAATAATCAAAGTGAAAATCACAAAGAAATTGGAGATGAAAGGATTCACACCCGACATGAACATATGGTGCGCCCATACCAAGAAAGATAAGAAAGCAATTGCCAGTATAGAGTAGACCATTGCTCGGTATCCAAAGATCGGCTTACGCGCATGCACCGAAAGTACTTCTGACACGATTCCCATCGCAGGGAGAATGATAATGTATACCTCAGGGTGTCCTAAGAACCAGAATAAATGCTGATACAATATTGGACTACCACCAACGTGTTCTAATGCCTGACCGCCGATGAATATTTCACTCAAATAGAAACTAGTCCCCAATCCTCTATCGAACATCAAGAGCAAGAAACAAGATACTAATACTGGGAAAGACAACAGGCCGATAATGGCAGTTACGAAAAATGCCCAAATCGTCAATGGCATTCTCCATAAACTCATTCCTTTCGTACGCAAGTTCAATACCGTAGTAATGTAGTTAACCCCTCCGAGCAATACAGAGACGACAAATAGGACGAGGCTGAATGTCCATAATGTCATACCTGCGCCGGAGCCAGATGAGGCTTCGGGTAAGGCACTCAGCGGAGGATAGGCAACCCAACCACCAGCGAAAGGACCTGTACTTAGGAACAGAGAATAGAACATAACAACCCCTGAAAGGAAGAAAAACCAATAGGAGAGCATGTTCAAGAGCGGCGAAGCCATGTCTCTTGCCCCTAGCTGTAAGGGTATGAGTAGATTAGAAAATGTACCACTCAGTCCCGCTGTCAGTACGAAAAATACAATGATCGTACCGTGCATCGTCACGAGGGCGTAATAGAATTGCGGATCAAGTGTACCAATGCCATCTGCATTGACATTAATCCATTTTCCTAGAATAGGTTTTAGCCAAGAAATATTTTCCTCTGGAAAGCCCAGTTGTAGACGGAAAATTAGAGACATAGCCCCTCCAACGATTGCCCAGAACATCCCTGTAATCAGGAATTGGCGAGCAATGATCTTGTGATCTTGGCTAAAGATATACTTTGTTATAAAATTAGACTGATACTTATCACCGTGGTGATGTTCATGAAAGTTGTCATCAAACCCCAGTTCTTCGATCAGCTTTTCTTCTTGTAATTTCTTGTTTACTACGATGTCAGCCATTATTCTTATTGTTAGATCAGTTTCTATTTATTTTCCTGCATGACTTTACCTTAACAAATTAGCAAATCAGCAGTTCGCAATTTTTTGGTTTACAAAGATGTTGCCTTTAATATTTTTAATTCTGTCCGGCGATTGTTGGCACGTCCTTCATCTGTGTCATTCGTATCCAAAGGCTTTTCCTGCCCATAACCGACAGCAATCATTTGGTTAGCATTCACCTTACCGTTGTCTATTAGATATTTATAGACCGCATTGGCTCTGTTCTGAGAAAGCGTATCATTTAGACCAGCACGTCCAGTATTGTCAGTGTGTCCTGAAAGTTCAATGCTCACGTCTTTGTAACGATTCAAAAAGCTGGCAACATTGTCCAACTCATATCTAGAATTATCTGTCAAATCAGCCGAACCAGTTTTGAAGTTCACGTATTGCAAACGAATCGTTCGTAAAGAGTCTTCGGTTGCTGTCAGAGCAGACTCAATTTCCTTATTGAAAGCCTCTTTTCGTTCTTCCACTTCATAAGGCAGAACTTTACCTAAATTAGGATCGTCTTCTGTTCCTCTAATTTGTGATTTGTAGAAGGACTGCTGTTTCTTTATCCAAGCCTCATACTCTGCTTTTTCTACTACACGGAATTTTTTACCCATACTGTAGTGTCCCTTTCCGCACAATTCTGCACAAGCTAGCTCATAACTAAAGGTCTCCCATTTCATTTTAGTTGGATCATCAGGATCGGGTTGGTTGTATTCAGGTGTATTCTTCAACCTTTCTCGATAGTCTTCACTAGTAACTGTCGGTGTGAATACGAAATAAGTAGGAATACCAGGAATTGCATCCATTTTCACTCTAAAATGAGGCAAATCAAAGTTATGCAAAACATCTTTTGAAGTAATTCGGACACGGACTGGCGTGTTGACAGGCAAGACAAATCCGTCTCCAGGTGCCATAAAGTCATCCCAGTTTTTCTCATCCTCCCAAAGTTGTCCTAGTGGATTCACACCTGGCTTAATTGCTCTGAAATATTTTTCTCCAATCAAACCATCTTCACCTGGGTATCGAATATCCCAAGCAAACTGATAACCCGTCGCTTCGATTTCTAAGTACTCATTTTCTGCTTCTGGTACTAAGGCTGGCACACCGTTTTCTGGTACGTCTGCCATTACTTCGTTCCAAGCATCCAGTCCTCCTACCACTAGAAAAGTCATCACCACTGCTGGTATCAGCGTCCAAATGATCTCTAACTTATTATCGTGTGAGATAAAAGCGGACTTAGTAGTTTTACGACCCTTATATTTGTAGACGAAAAGCATCAATGCAATCTGAGTTGCAAAGAATACGATACCTGTGAAAAATAAAGTAATATTGAAAATCCTATCCAGTGCTGGTCCGTGTGCGGATGCCGCTTCGTGCGGTCCGTAGCCCATCATGTAATTTTTATAATACAAAGCTGATCCTACTGCTAGAATCAAGAATATGATCATAAAAAGAACGAACCAGCTTGCATTTCTTCTATTGTAGACATATTGCATTTCTTCTTCGCCACGAAGACGACCTGCGATCTCTGTCAAACGGGCGATTTGAACAGTAATGATCCCAATTAATGCAATAGACGCAATGATGATTAATCCTATCATGTTTCTTATTAGTTATGTTTCGTTTAGCTGTCCTCATAAAAGCGTTGTGAGGAAGCAGCTCTAATGCTATTTTTTCAACTACCAAAACAAACTTATGCTTTCGTCGAAAAGCATTGTTTGTTTAAAATATTTTAATGACTTTTGATTCTGAATGGGAATGGAAAAACTGTACTTTTGATCTGCTTTTCAGTACCAAATTTCCAGTCTACAAACCTATTATTTTAACGGTTTGAATGTGTCATTAGTTCTTCAATTTTGTGTCATATACAGACGGAATCCATATGTTTCTTTTTCGTAAAAACAGGGGCTAAAAAAATGGACTAATGATGCGCTCCATCATAAGGAGGTTCGACGTGATGTGTCACACTTTCCATCATGTATGGATCGTTTTCTGCTACTAGTGGTGCTTTTGCCAAGTTGTAGAAGAACATATATACATACAGGCACAAAAAGCCAATCATTGTTCCTAATTCAAGCAAGCCTGGATAGTGAAATCCAACCATTGCGCCACCGTGACCATCGCCATGTTCTCCGCCGTGTGCGTGTCCCATCACCTCGTGTGCTGTATGCAATGCACCTGGCTTAATCATTAAGAAATAATCTAGCCAGTGTCCGAATATGATGATTCCAGCGATGACTGCTAGCGTACCTACTTTTCGCTTTGTATCATTACGCATGAGTACGAAAAACGGCACTAGGAAATTAATCCCAAGATTAAGGAAAAATAAAGCAGGGTATTCATCTCTACGCACTTTAAAATAAACTGTCTCTTCCCCCACGTTTGCGTACCAAATTAACATGAACTGAGAGAACCACAAATACGTCCAAAATATGCTAAAGGCAAACAGAAATTTACCCAAATCGTGCATATGGCTATCGTTGATTTTGGTGTAGTAGCCTTGGCTTTTCAAGTACAATATTAGCAATACGGTCATCGCCATCATGGCCACAAACCAACTTGCTCCCGAATACCAAGCAAAAAGTGTGCTGTACCAGTGTGCATCTATGGACATAATCCACTGCCAGATGACCGCTGCACTCGTAAAACCAGCGATTGGCAAAAAGAAAGATGCTAATATAGTTTGCTTTTTATTCTGGCGATAGTTATCTGCTCCTGTTTTGTCTTCTGCTAAAGAGAACCTTCTAAACTTGAAGGCAAACCAATACCATCCACCCAATAGCACAATAGAAGCTACGGTAAACCAAACTGGATTCAAAAAGCTACTCTTCCACTGCAATATTTCATCACCTGCCACGGAAGCACCATCTGCCCAATGATATAGATGATGATAACCTCCCCAAACGCCTATTACAACGGGCAACATCAGTAGAAATCCTACGATTAGGAACTGCGCTTTTGCTTCCCAAATTCGTTTAAAGTAGGTATACCAGCCCGCCCAAGCAAGCAAAAATGCAGCCAATACAAACATTGCCATGAAGGACAAGCCCGTAAAGAAAGCTACGTTGTGTAAATAGTTCGTCCAAAAACGCGTATGCAGAGCATCATCGGTGAAAAAAGTGATTGCTAGGCAAATGATACCTAAGACAATTCCTCCCAACAATAACTGCTTTGTGGATGACTTAAACTCAAATGTGTTTGCTTCAGTCATTATTATATTTTTGTTTAACTGGCGTGGTAATTAGAATTTAAATAAAAATGAGAAATTAAAATTCTCTCTGTCTATTTGCTTGTTTTACCAGTCACTTAGTAACGATCAAATAATAACTTCCCGATTTATGACGGCATCTTTCGTCCTGCTACTGCGTTGAAAAGCCTCGCCAGCCAAAAGGATTCCTACGTTTTTCGCCTTGTATCAGAACAAAATCTGCTCAGTCAAAATGCGGAACTTATTGTTTGTCCGTTACTTAATTCTTTTATGATAGTGGTTTATTGTTTCAATTTTAAAAACGAAAC